>JAISJZ010000176.1 GCA_031261125.1 Planctomycetaceae bacterium
CTTTTCGGCATACCAAACCCGGTTGGCGGCGGGAACGTCCCAAATCACGTTCTTGCCGGAATTCTTTGCTGCCTCTGTGAAAAGGTCAAAGGTTGCATTTTGCTCCATAAACGGCAGCAGAAATACAATAGGACCGTTGCACGGGCAACCGGTTGTGTTGACGTTTTGGTTGAAACCGAAATAGTGGGACATTCCGGCGGGAAACGCTTTGTTTGTGTCGTGATAGTTGTGCAATGCAATGCCCAACTGTTTGAAGTGGTTCTGACACTGCATTCGTCTTGCGGCTTCACGAGCCGCTTGCACAGCGGGCAAGAGCAAAGCGATGAGAACGCCGATGATGGCGATAACTACGAGAAGTTCAACGAGAGTGAAACCGCGTTTTGCGGGCTGACATCCGCGGCTATGACGATTTACCCCCCCCTGCAAATTTCGTGCCAATCAAAATAGTTTTTCATTTTTTGTTCCTTTCTCCCTTCCGTTGCAAGCAAACAGGGCTAAAAACAGCACCCGCCGCATACGATTGGGTTAAATGGTTTGAATTGGGTTAAGCGGTCTGACGAGCAAATCGGCTAAATAACCAAATTTCACAATTTCCGAAATAAGACGCTGGTCGTTATACATCGTTCCGGTAAAAAGTCAAGCGGTCATTTTCAAAAAATTCTAAAACGGTTTCTACAACGCCCAACCGCCCGATTGTACTCAAACGCCGCGCCGTCGTCAACAGGATTTCCCGAATCGGGATAAATTTTTTTGACGACAACATTAGTAAAGGTTAAAACCGATTTAGCGCACGGACGAAACTTTTACCGTTACCGGCATACCTTGACGCAAACCGTGGTCGGGATTGTCCGCAATCACTCTCACCCGATAGACCAACGATGTCCGCAATTCCGTTGTCTCCACGTTCTTCGGCGTGAACTCCGCCTCCGGCGAAATATAACCGATGTGTCCGCAGTACGGCTCATTCGGCTTCGTGTCTGTATAAATTGCCGCCTTCATATCCGGTGCTATTCTGCCCAACTCTCTTTCCGAAACATAAACATAAACCCAAACGGCATCTTGCAAAGATAACGTTGCGACCGTTTGTCCGGCATTAACGACCGAACCAATTTCTTCAATTCGGGTCAGCAGCGTTCCGTCGTTCGGGCAGCGCAGTTCTGTGTCTTTCAGTGACGTTTCCGTTTTTTTCAGGTTTGCCGCCGCTTCGGACACTTTCGCTTTTGCCGCCGCAATATCTTCTTTACGGAAACCCTCGATGAGCAAGTTCAGATTTTCCTCGGCGAGTTTTTTTCGGGCAACCGCTTCGTCGCGGCGGGCTTTCACCGTTTCGTGTTCCTGTTCCGAAATGGTTCTGTCTTTCACCAATTCCGCTGCCCGCTCAAAATCGGATTCCAGCACTTTCAACGTTGCCGTTCTTTCGTTCACCGCGGCGCGGGCTTGTTCAATTTCCTGCGGACGGTTGCCCGCTTTTAATTTTTCGTAATTTTCTTTTGCGTTGTCCCGCTGGGCGGCGGCAACGGCATATAAATCATCGAACGGTTCTTTATCGAGTTGCGCAATCAGTTCACCCTTTTTAATCAACGCGCCTTCTTCAAACAGAATACCGGCGATACGGCCGGCAACACGGAAACCGAGATTAACACGGCGGATTTCGACATTGCCGTAAAGTGTTAATACGCCGTCTTGTTCGGCTGTCTGCGTGCGGACATAATACTGCCAAGCGAAGGAACCGCCGACGGCTAATGCCGCTAAAAATAGCATCAATACAATCCGCTTGAACATCGCAGATAAGTTGTCAGGTTATGTTTCCGTCCACGGCGGCGTTGACGGCAAATAAGCGTTAAACCCGTCCAGCAACTTTTGCTGATACGCACCGGCAAAAGTACCGTTGAAAAATCTGTCTAATCCTTCGGCACCGAGTTCGCGCCAACTTGTTTCCTCCGCCCCCGGATTGATAGGGAAAAACAACGCTCCGACCGCCGCCGCCGCTTTGTAATCGCCGGGGGCGTCACCGACCATCAGCATCTTACTGCCGCCGTACTTACCGATGTTCCCGGCAAGTTCCAGCGACTCCTTTTTCGTTCCGATTTCCTGTCCGCAGATTGCCGCAACATACTTTTCAATGTCCTGTTCTGCCCATTCCCGAACGAGCGCGTCCTGCGGCGTTGCCGATACCACGAGAACATCCGCGCTGCCTTTCATTTTTTTCAACGCTTCACGGACACCCGGAAACGGCGGAACGCCCTTATCGACAATCGAATCTACCTGCCGGTTCACTGCCAGCGACCATTCGAGCGTTTGTTTCAGTACCGGGTCAGGATTGCGTTCGACTTCTTCTTTCAGTGCCGGATTACCGAGTTTCGTTTCCCGTTTAATCCATTCGACCAACGGCTGCGGCATCGGAATCGGCACATTCCGGGCTTTCACTTCGGGACGGCGGGCAAGGCGTTCCAAGGTTTCAATCAACGCCGGAAACCGGTTCACGCCCCGGCTCTTGGAGTACAGATTAACAAACTCGAACGTTTCGCGGGCATATTTACTGACCCCTTGCAGGTTCCAATGTTTAATTGTCATCGGAACGAAACATTCCTTGTGTTTCAGTTCCATCGTATCGAAAGCGCAGCCGTCGGAGTCGATACCGACGAGAAAACCGTGTTGAGCCGTGTAGTTAAGTTGCATCGGAAAAATTAAGATTTTCTCTGGACATTTCCTCAAAATATATCACCGGTTGAACAAGCCGTCAAGAGTTGCGGCTTGACGGACAACAGCGGTGCCGGTAGAATTATGCTTTTCTGTAAGTCCGCCCTTTACTCCGCCGAAATGAAGCGTATCGTTATCACAGGCATTGGTTTAGTAACTCCCATCGGACACGATGTTGAAACCGTTTGGCAGCGTTTGCTCAACGGCGAATCCGGTGTTGACAAAATCACGCTTTTTGACGCAAGCAATTTTCCGACGAAAATCGCCGCCGAAGTGAAGGGTTACGATGTTTCCGTTATTGGTGAAAACCCGAAGGACTGGGAACTCGTTGACCGGCACACGCAGTTTGCCGCCGGTGCGGGCTTCAACGCAATGGTTGATGCCGGTCTGTGGGACGGCGGAAAAAAATGCAAAAAGTTTAACTACGATTCCAACCGTATCGGCGTTTATACCGGTGCCGGTGAAGGACAACAGGACTTCTTCAACTTTGCCGAAATGGTGATTGCCGGTTTGGACGGCAAACCGGACGGCGAACTCGATATGGGGAAATTCATTGCCAAAGGAGTGGAGATTCTCAATCCGGTTCGGGAACTGGAGCAGGAACCCCATATGCCGGCAACGCATTTAGCGGCAATGTTTGAGGCGTTCGGTCCTAATGCGAATTGTTTGACGGCGTGTGCGGCATCGGCGCAGGCGGTCGGCGAAGCGGCGCAAATCATTAAACGGGGTGAAGCGGACATTATGCTTGCCGGCGGCGCACATTCGATGATTCATCCGTTCGGCGTAACCGGTTTCAATCTGTTGACAGCGTTAAGTACGAACAACGATAATCCGAAAGGAGCATCGAAACCGTTCGACAAGGAACGGGACGGTTTTATTCTCGGCGAAGGGGCGGCGGTCGTGATTCTCGAAGATTTGGCACACGCAGCGGCGCGCGGCGCAAAGATTTACGGCGAACTGGCGGGATACGGTGCGTCTTCGGATGCGTACCGGATTACGGATATGCACCCCGAAGGACGCGGTGCGGTCGGCTGTATTCAACGGGCATTGACGGATGCCGGTTTGTCGGTCAACGATATTGATTACATCAACGCTCACGGAACGAGTACAACCGTGAATGACCGGACGGAAACGCTGGCGATTAAAACGGTGTTCGGCGACAAAGCAAAGGACGTACCGGTATCGAGTACGAAGAGCGTAACGGGGCATTTAGTTGCCGCTGCCGGTGCCAGCGAACTGATTTACTGTTTGCTGGCAATGCGGGACAAAACGCTTCCGCCGACCATCAATTACAGTGTTCCCGACCCGTACTGCGATTTGGATTATGTACCGAACGTTCCGCGGAAGGTGTCGAAGGTTGATGCGGTATTAAGCAATTCGTTCGGCTTCGGCGGTCAGAACGTTACGCTTGCGGTCAAACGGTTTGTCTAAAACATTCAGCCCCGTTAGAACAATCTGATGTATTTTTCCCTGATAGACAAAATTGAATCGCTGGAACCCGGCAAGCAGATTACCGCAACGAAATCGCTTTCGCTGGCGGAAGAATATCTGCAAGACCATTTTCCGAATTTTCCGGTGATGCCGGGCGTACTGATGCTCGAAGCCCTGACGCAGTCCGCCGCGTGGCTCATCCGCTGTACGGAGGATTTTGCGCACAGTATCGTTGTCCTCAAAGAAGCGCAGAACGTTAAATACGCCCGGTTCGTACAACCCGGTCAAACGCTGGTCATCACGGCAACAATTATCAAAGAAGAGGACGGTCTCGTGAAATTGAAAGCCGAAGGAACCGTTGACGGTCAAACGAATTTGAAAGCGAACCTGACGTTATGCAAGTATAACCTTGCCGATACCGACCCGGCAGCGGCAGCGGCTGATAAAAAAGTTGTCAAGGAATTGAAGGAACGGTTCCGGTTATTGTACAGGAAATAATCCCCCAAGCGTTTTACCGCATTTATGAAAAACATCATTGCCGTACTCTTTGTGCTTTTCTCTGTTTGCGTACTGTCCGCCCAAGAAACGGATAAGGTCATTTATTACGGGGAATACGGCGCAGCCGGCGACGGTAAAACCGATGACTTTGATGCGGTTATCAAAGCGCATACCGCCGCGAACAAGGCAGGATTGAAAGTTAAAGCCGATGCGGGGGCAACGTACTACATCGGTACGGTAAACAAGACCGCCGTCATACAAACCGATACCGATTGGAGCGGTGCAAAGTTCATCATCGACGATTCAAAAGTGCCGGTCGAAAAACGCAGCAGCAATATATTTGAAGTTTCGTCAAAACATTCTTCAAGTAAAATAACAACGGTAAAAACGCTCAAAAAGAATCAGGAACACCTTGATTTACAACTTCCGCAGCCGTCGCTTATCTCTGTTGCCGACAAGAACACATTGCAGTACATCCGGTACGGGGCAAATCAAGACAACGGTTCGCCGCAAACGGAAGTGTTCGTTGCCGGCAAGGACGGCAATGTCGATAAAAAAACGCCGCTCATCTGGGACTATAACAACATTACGTCAATGACGGCGTATCCGGTTGATGCCGAAACGTTAACTGTCCGCGGCGGACATTTCACAACGATTGCCAATCAGGCAGAATCGAAATACACCTATTACGGCAGAGGCATCAGCATTACCCGCTCTAACACCGTGATTGACGGTATGACGCATATTATCACCGGCGAAACCGACCGCGGCGCACCTTACAGCGGATTTATTAACGTATCGAGATGCGCCGATGTGTTGATACAGAATTGCGAATTGTCCGGGCATAAAATTTACGGCACTATCGGTGCCGCCGGCAGACCCGTCTCGATGGGTTCCTACGACATATCGGTCGGTTCGGCAGCCAACATAACGTTCAAAAATTGTAAGCAGGTTAATGATATCCACGACGGACGGCTTTGGGGGATTTTCGGCTCGAATTACTCGAAAAACATTACGTTTGATACGGTGGAATTCTCCCGCTTCGATGCCCATAAGGGCGTGGCGAATGCGACAATCAGGAATTCGGTTCTCGGTCATCAGGGGATTAACCTTATCGGCAGCGGAACATTCCTCATCGAAAACAGCAAGGTATGCGGCGGTAATTTCATATCTTTGCGGGGCGATTACGGCAGTACGTTTGACGGCGAAATCGTCATCCGCAACTGCGAATATCTTCCGAACAACGGCAGACCGTCCGATGCCGTTATTCTCGGCGGCAGTTATTCCGGGCAGCACAACTTCGGATACACCTGTTATATGCCGCGGAAGATAACGATTGACGGACTTGTGATTGACGACAGTCACTCGGCGAAGAATTACAAGGGACCGAAAATATTCGCCGCGTTCAACAGTGCTTATACCGATGAAACGTATGTCGAAAAGTATCCGTATGTGATGACCAAAGAGGTCAATATAAAAAATCTGACGGTTAAGAGCGGCAAGCCGTACATCGTGAGCGGCAATCCTTTTCTGTTCCGCAATGTGAAAATAACGGAAACAAAATAAGGATTGTCCCCGAACGGCAAAGGGGAAAGAGTTGACAACGGACGGACGGCAGCGGACAATTATCCGTTATTAACTATTAACTGCCAATTTTCAATTCTGATATGTCCGGTGCTGAATTTCTAAAAGAAGAAACGAGGAATTTATCCGAGGCGAACGGTCCGAAGTCGCTCCTGCCGACATCGTTGCGTTCGACCGAAACCGCTTTGAACTGCTGCTGGGCAATCGACCAGTGGACACATTGGCGGCAGCAGGCACACGATATTAAGCAATATACACTTGCCCATTTAGACGAATTATTGGACCAGTTCACCGCAAACCTTGAACGTAAGGGATTCAAGGTTCTCTGGGCTGCCGATGCCGAAGAAGCCAACCAGTTGGTTCTTGACATCGCGAAAAAACACAATGCGAAAACCGCCGTGAAAGCGAAGTCAATGGTCAGCGAAGAAATCGGACTGAACCATTTTCTTGCCGACCGCGGTATCACAGCGTTGGAAACGGATTTGGGCGAGTACATCGTGCAACTTGCCGGTCAGCGTCCGACGCACATCGTTACGCCGGCACTGCATTTGTCCAAAGAGGAAATCGGGAAACTGTTTGCGGACAAACTCGGCGTAAAAGAAACCTCCGTTCCCGAAGAGTTGACCGCTCTTGCCCGAAAAATCTTACGGCAGAAATTCTGTGAAGCCGACCTCGGTTTTTCCGGCGTGAATTTCGGTATTGCCGAAACCGGTACGCTGTGTCTCGTCGAAAACGAGGGCAATATCGGACTTTCGACTTCCGCGCCGAAGGTACACATTGCTTTTATGGGCATCGAAAAACTGCTGCCCCGCCTCGCCGATTTACCGCTGTTTCTCAATATGCTGCCGCGGATGGGTACCGGTCAAAAATTGACCACCTACACCCATCTGTTCAACGGTCCCGCACCGGGTCGGGAAATGTATGTCATTCTCGTTGACAACGGCAGGACGAAAGCGTTGGCAGACCCGGAGTTTCGGCAAATTTTGCAGTGTATCCGCTGCGGATTGTGTATGAATCACTGTCCCGTGTATCGGCAAGTCGGCGGCTGGGCTTACGGCTGGGTTTATCCCGGACCGCTCGGCGAAGTCCTTGTACCGAGTTTGCTCGGTATCGAAAAGACGTGGAAACTGCCGTTTGCCTGTTCGCTGTGCGGAGCGTGTACGTCCATTTGTACCGTGAAAATTGACTTGGCGCACTGCATTGTAAAACTCCGCAAGCGGGCGGTGAAAGCGGGAACACCGGCGGGCAATTTACTGCAAACGCTGATTTGGAAAAATTACGCTTTTTGGATGCAGTCGAACCGCCGGTTCCGGTTGACAATGTTCGGCGTAAAAACGGGGATTCGGCTTGCTCCGTTTTTGCCGTGGCATCCGAATATGCTGGGGGCGTGGACGCGGGGTCGGGCTTTGCCGCAGGTGCCGAAAGAGGGTTCGTTCCGCGATTGGTGGAAAAAGAAAAATTGAAAATACAACGGCAGGGTTATTATCCGTTAATATGCGTTTTCCCTTATCGTTAACATACAGTACCGCGAGTTATATGATGCGGAAGCGGTTCGGCGGTCAAGCAAAGTTTCCGCTGGTGCTGATGCTCGAACCGCTGCATACCTGCAACCTGCACTGCGCCGGCTGCGGACGAATTCGGGAATATGCCGATACGCTGGGACAAACGCTGTCCGTTGATGAATGTCTCAACTCGATAACACAATGCGGTGCGCCGATTGTGAGCATCTGCGGCGGCGAACCGCTGCTTTACAAAGGCATCATCGAACTCGTTGACCGGACGGTGCAACTCGGCAAACATATCTATCTTTGCACCAACGGACAACTGGTGCCGCAAAAGGTGGACGAGTTTATTCAGTTGGCAAAAACGAACCGGCAGGTGAAATCACGGATGTACTGGAACATTCATCTGGACGGTACCACTGACATTCACGATGCCGTTACGGGCAAAACCGGCTCATTTGCCGCCGCGGTCGAAGGAATCGCCGCGGTCAAGAACGCCGGTTTTTACGCTTACACCAACACAACGCTGTACAAAAATGCCGATGTTGCCGCCCTCGCCGCCCTTGCCGGACAACTAACGGCATTGAAAATTGACGGCATAATGATTGCACCGGGTTTCGGTTATGAAGCCGTCGGACAGGACTCGTTTTTCTTAACGAAACAGGAAATTCATACGCTTTTCAAAGAGATTCGGGTAAAACTGAAGCGGTTTAGAACGACGGCAACGCCGCTCTATTCGGACGTGTTATGCGGCGAGCGGGAACTGCCGTGTGCGGCGTGGGCGAACCCGACACGGAACATCAAGGGCTGGCGGAGTCCGTGCTATCTGATTGCGGATAAACATTACGGAACCTATCAGGAGTTGATTGAACGGACCGATTGGACGAAAATCGGTCCCGGTAAGGACAAACGCTGCGAAAATTGCCTGATGCACTGCGGGTTTGAGCCGGCGGCGGTACTATTCGGCAACCGACTGCGGGACTTGCTGCGGCTGGGATTTTGGCAGTTGGGTTGACTTACAACAACACACGGGAAAAACACGGGCGGATTGCGTGAATCCCGCTGTTCTCCCGCCCGTTCGTGAAGTGAATACACTTTACTTAGCGCGGTACCGGATTGATATAACGGGTACGGGACTTCTTCGGAGGCAACGGCGGTACCATCTTCAGCGGCATCACGGACGGCGGTAGAGCCGGCGTTGATGTACTTGATATACTGCGGTCTTTCGTTATGACACCCGGTTCAACCCATCGTCCCTTCTCGTCCAACTGCATTGTTCCCATATTCAAGTCCAACAGCATTCGCTGCGTTTGGCACGCAATCCAAGTGTTCAAAAATTCATTCTGCCTGTCCGTTAAGCCGTTCAAACCGTCAATCAAGTCCCGCGCCGTGTTCGTGTCCAGCCGCGAACCCCGGCTCGGCGGACGGGACAATTTCAGTTGCATCAGGTCCACTTGCGTCGCTGCCGAAATAATCGCACTTCGTTTAATCTCAAACTCTACTTGGTCGTTCTGCAAGTTGCGTAAAATCCGCCGAAGTTCCGCCTGAACCGAATCAACGTAGGTATAATATGCCCGGCGTGCCGATTGATAATCAATCTGACTTTGCCGGTATGCCATCATTTCGTTGTGCCGCGTCAGCGGGGTATCCCATTCCAAACCGACGCTTAACCGTCCGTTATCGCCGTCAAATCTTACGCCGCGTTTGTCAATCGTTCCGATTTCGCCGTTGACCTTCACGTTCAAATCACCTTTCAGTTTGTTCGCTGCTATTTCGATTTGCCGCCAAACGTCAACAAGTCCCGCTTTCCGGTTCATCCAATCGAGACGGTGTTCCGCGGCGAGATGGAACGCATCTTCGGCACTAATATCCGTTTGGTCTAATGTAATCGAATCCAGCCGGACGCGGGTTTGAGCGAGCGTCAGCGACAGTATTTCGTTTTGGAACGCCGCTAACACCCGGCGCACCCAATCCCGGTAATCGTCCTTTTGCCCCAAATTCGATACGGTCTTCCGCGATTGCAGTTGCTTGGACGTATCCGGTTCGTCTTTGAAATCAATGTTCAACGGTTCGGTCTGTGTCTTCATTCCTTCAACTTTGGGAACGAGGCGGTTTGCCAACTCTTTGCGCCAAACCTCCGGCTTATCGCCCATTTCTTTCTGCGTTGAATCCCGCAGGTCGGAAATGTACCGGTCGGGCTGCGGCACCGCCTTGGAGTCCTCCGGTTCCGGCTGAATAATCACAAGACGTTCCTCTTCCAAGATTTTTACCGCCTCTTTAATTTCCGGCGGATAACTCTTCGCCGTAATCATTGCCCGAAGCGTCGGTTCATCGGTCTTGATAATCAAATCAACAAGTTGAATCGCCGCCCGGATACAGCGCAGACATTTCGGAATTTCCTTTTCGCAAAGTTCGGCGACTCTGTTCTTGAATATGTCCGAATCAAAAATCGCCGCATCAATTTGTTCGTCCTTCGCCGATTGCTGTTTGTGAAGCGATTCGAGCGTATTCAACCCGCTAATCCGGTTCGGTATCTGCTTTTGCAGTACCGCAAGGTCATTGTCCAAACCGTTGATTTCGCTTTCCGTTTGTTTCACAATTTTTTGCAGCGTTTCAACGAAGTTGTCCGGCAGCGGCTGGTCCTTCTTACGGACATCGGACAGCAGCGAATTCATCTGTTCCTGCAACTTCGTTAACGTCGGCGAAGTCAGTTGAAACCGTTCGATGAGCGGGTCGTCAATATCGACTTCCAAATCCGGCGGCAGTCCGAGCGAACACAGATAAGTATCAATGCTTGACCGCAGTTGACTCATCCGGTTCAGCAGTTGACTTTCCGAGTTGAGCAGGTTCTGCCGGGTTTGTTCAACTTGATACCGGTCTTCGAGTTGTCCTGCTTCAAAGAATTCCTGTAACAGATTCAGGTTGTCTTCGAGTGAAACGATGTTTTGCCGCTGGTTCTGAATCTGAATCTGTTCGGCAAGCAGTCCGTAAAAACCGCCGCCGTAGGACGGTACCGATGAACCGCTTCTGCCGGACGGTGCGGATTGTCCGCCGCTGCCGGTAACAATTTTTGTATAGTATCCTTGCTGAAAGAACACCATTTGCCGGATTGCCGCTAAAAAGTCCCGCTCGGACTGCGTCAACTCTTCCAGCACAATCCGCCGACCGGCACTGCGGAGCAGCGGCTGAACGAACGCAAAGTTCAAAATCGAGTCCGCCGACCAATAGTCCGAGCCGCTGAAATTCCACGTTACCGAATTTGCCAAACCGGCAACCAATTCGCCGCCGGTTGCGAACTTTTTGTTTGCTCCGAAATCAATATCATTTTGCAGTACCGAACTGTTTGAAGCCCGAAGTTTTCCGGCAGCGGTGTAGAACAAGGATTCGCCGCCGTAGAATTGAACATCGAACCGGAACCGCTCCTGCGACACTTTCATTGCCGCAAGATACAGATTTTCAAACGCCGACTGATATTCCGGCGAGTGCAGCAGTGCCAAATCAATCGCGGCGTCTTTATTCAAATCGACGGCACCGCGGGTATTCAACAGCAGCGATTGTTTCCAAAACGGATTCTCGACCGCATCGGTAACACCGTACTTGTACCAATCTTTTGCTCCTTTTTTACCGTCAACGCTGAGCATTTTTCGGTGCGCCGACGGGTCGTCCTTCGGCATCGGTTCGCAATCAGGATGGTGCGGGTCGAACATTCGGGACTTTTTTTTAACGTTGATTCGGTAATCGTCGAGTTTCCACCGCGGGTCGCGTGTCCCGCCGGACGCAAGCAGTGAATAGACCTCTGTGTCCGCCTGAACCCGGTAATGTGAACGGGAACAGCCGGTAAAAATCACGGCAAGCAGCAGAACAAGTCCCGCCGTGAACGTTTTCCTGTTAAAACAGGAAAAACCGGCGTGTTGTAAGGACAAATGGTGATGTTTTTGTGTCGAACTCATCGTTTATGATTACGTTTTCGCTACCGTTTGCCGACAAATTCCAAAAGCGGACGGTGTCCCGCCTTTTTCGCAATCAGTATAATCGCTGATAATGTGGTAAAACTTTACCGATTATTCTGATTACAGCGAGATTTCAGCCGATTTCCTGGGGAAACCGGTGAGTTGTTGACAAAATGGATAAGATAAAATAGTATCGAAGCCCCGTTTTTAATTCCTATTTAGCCCAGCCGCTTGCCGGCGGGCTGCCCCGCAGCAATGAACATTTGGAATAAGGTCTTTCTCGTATTGGTTCTTCTCCTCGGTATTGCCGTGACGTTTTTCGCTTCACAGGAATACACTATCCGTTCGGCGGGACAGAAAAAGGAAGCCGACCTGAAAAAGCAAATTGGGACCGAAGAGCAGAAAATCCTGCAAGTGCAGCAAGGACCTGCGCCGGATAAACCGTTAGCGGAAAAAACCGTCGCCGATATGGGACTCGATGATGTTCAGATGGAACTGCGGAACCTGCGGTACGAACAGAAAAAAGCGTGGTTCAACTGTAAACCGGGAGCGGTAAAAGTTGACGGCAAAACTATACCGGTCGCTCAACTCGGCGACGGTCTCGAACCAACGCCGGACAACAAACTCAACCCCGTCAAGTTGCTCGAAGTGAAATTGCTTATCACCGGTCCGGCGGTAACGGACAAGGACGGTGCCGAAGCGGTAATTCCGCCGGAAGACCTGAAAGGATTGGTCTATGTGTTCGATGAAGGGGCAAAGAACGAAGACGGTATGCAGGCAAGCGGCGGAACGTTTCTTGGTATTTTTACTGTTGAAGGTGCCGCTGCAAAAGTGCCGCAAGGGGGTTATCAGGCGACATTGCTGTCCGCAACCGAGTTGAACGAAACGGAAGTCCAGCGGATTACAAAAAGTGCCAAACCGGCATCCTCTTGGGCTGTCTATGTTTCTATGCCGCAGGACCGGGTTAAGGGAATTTTTGACCGCTTAACCGATGAGCAAAAAGAAGCGTTGAAGATTCCCGAAGAGTTGTCGAAGGCAGACCGGACGTTGAAGGACTTTGCCGAATTGCTCAGCCGGAATTTTGCCCTGCGGGTGGAATTAAAACAGAATCTTGCGAAGGCGAAGTTGGACATCGCATCGCTGGAAAAATCGCTTGAAATTGCGAAGAAGGAGGACTTGAATCTCCGCAAAGACATCGAGTTTGAAAAGAAACGGATAGCGGCAATGGAAACGCAGGGCAAGGCGATCGCCGATAAAGCGGCGGAATACGACGAACAGATTAAGACGTTAAACGCCGATATTGATAAGGCACAAAATCGGAACGAATGGTACATTGCCCGGATAGCGGAGTATCAACTGGAAGTGAAAAAACTCATAGAGCAGCGGGCAGCACAGTAATTCGTTTTTTAAGTTAAGTTTCATTCGGCACTTTGACGATAAATTGGACAAGGAAGTGGTTTTTAACATAGTGCCGTTCCGTATCACTCGTTTAATTAAGAGCCGAAAATTGTATTTCCGGTAAAAAATCAGGCAGGAGGAAAGTATGCGACTCGTTTTGGTTCCGCTTATACTCGCCGCAATGTTGGCTGTCGCTCCGGCAGCGGTTCGGGCGAACACAAATCAGGCGGCGGCGGAAAAAATAGCCGCAGGTCTGGGAGAAAAATTTCCCGGCTATGACATTGCCGTTTCCTACCAGAACGGAAAAGTCCGGCTCGTTGGACAAGTCGGTTCGCCGCAACTTGCTCAGCAGGCAGCCGAATTCGTTCAAAAGATACCGGGCATAAAGGTGACCGAGGTTGACAACGGACTTCACTTTGCACCGGTCGCTCAACCGGCAGCACCGGCACCGCAAATTGCCCAAGCCCCGGCTGCTCCGCCGAAACAACAGGCGAAGCCGCAGCCGAAGCGTTCGATTTTAACACCGCCGCAATCACAGGTTGCGAGCGCGCCGGTTCCGCTGCCGCAGGAACAAAGGCAAGTTGTTGTTCAGCAAGTTGCCGCCCGCGCTGATATTTCTGCCGTTGAACCCGCACCCGTTGCATTGCCGCCGCAAGGTGCCGCGTACGCGCCGGAAGCATACGGTCCGCAAGGTCCGCTGCCCGGTCAGTATAATCAGCCGTATCTGCCCGACTATGCGTGGCCCAGTTATGCGGCGTATCCAAACTATGCTGAAGTTTGCTACCCGAAACAATACTCACCCAAAGCGTGGCCCTATATCGGACCGTTCTACCCGTATCCGCAGGTTCCGCTTGGATGGCGTAAAGTAACGATGGAACATCACGACGGCTGGTGGTGGCTCGACTTCGATGACGGCGCACCGAGCGGTCCGTTCTCCCCGCTGTTCCGTCAACCGGTTCGATATACTTATTAGTGAATGGTTGAACAGTGAATAGTTAGATACGGTATTTCACTTATTCACTGTTCACTATTCGTTATTCACCAAAATAAACTTTCGTCGCTCATAAAGGATTAGTTCGATGACGAAAAACACATTTCAACTTGGTTTTACCGGACTGCTGTTGAGCGGACTTGTCGCCTCAACCGGTTGTTTCGCCACCGGTCCGACGCTCGGCGTTGCCAGCATTCCGGTGCCGGTCAGCCCATACTTCCAACAGGGCTACGAAGACCAGGCATTTGAAAAAGAACGGTATAATAAAGTTGCCATTTTACCGCCGATTACGGAGAGCAATCACATTGCGTTAGACCCGCCGTCGGACGACCAAGTGATACGGCAACTGGAAAAAATCCGACCGGTCTCCGGCTCGATTCCGGGAACGGAAACGACGTACCGCAACGTAAAGGGAATCACAAAAGAGTTGATTTCCGATTACGTTGACCCGCCGCGGGTAATGCCGCTTGTCGGTCCCGTACAGGTTCACCACGCCCATTACAAATGCACGGTCTATTTTGAGGAAGCGACGAACGTCGGATGGCCCATTCCTTACACAATAAAGAATGAGGACGCAATGGAAACGTTCTACATTGACCTCGACCACCTGCACCGCGTTGCCGGCGGACAAGCCGACGCACCGTTGATGTAAAAACCGTTGAGAGTTATTTAGCCCCGCTGCTTGCCGGCGGGGTTTTCTCATTCCGCATCGGCAGCGTTGTCTTTGATAACGATTGACGGACGCTCGCCCGCTTTGTTCTCAATCAACGCTTTGCCTTTCATAATGTTGCCGGTAATCACCGCTTTGCGGACTTTTTCACCGAGCAGCACTTGCGGATGCGGGTCTTGGAAATCGTTGCCGCGGAGCGAAACACTGCCGCCGAGAACCTGAATCGCCGGCACCGCAATCCGTTCTTTATCATTCCGCCGTTCGCCTTCGCGGTCTTTGAATCCCCATTGGACAAATGTACAATCCGAAAAGCCGGTTGTACCGTGTCCGTTCAGCACCGCAATTTGCCGGCACGGTCCCCAGAACGCGCAGTTGGAAAACCGCACCGCCCCGTTGTTTGTTTCGTTGACCCGCACCATTGTCGGGTCAGGTCCGTGAAACGAAACGAATTCACCGTTCGTTATCAACAGTCCCATCGGAGCGCATTTGTCAACAACAACCGCCGTATAACAATCGTCCGCCCCGATGCCGAGAAAATTGCCGTTGCAAACGCCGCTTTTCGATTCAACGAACCGGTATCCGATGTTGTAGCCGAAAACGAAAGTATTGAAAACGTACTGCCAATCGGTGCGTCCGAAGACGAATGCTTCGCCGTTCTCCATTTGCCAGCGGAACAGTTTCGGTTTCAAGGAGAACCACGGATTGAAATGCACGTTTTCGATGCGTCCGATGTCGTAAATGGCATCGACATACACACCGAGCCGGAGCGGTTGCCCGCTGATGTTGCGGATAAGGTGCCGTTCATTTTTCGATGCGTCAATGCCGCGGTACGGGTTCAGCAGTTCGCAGTCGAGAATTGCCGGATTTTTGCCCCGCATCGCCACAGAATAGGGATATTCCGCCGGAATATCATCGTCTTTCTGTTCCGGGTAAAAAATGCAAACGCCTTTCAACGTGCTGTTGGTATTTAACGTTAAAAATGCCGGTTCATCTGGTTTGCCCGTTCCGCCGTAAACGAGGAACGTTGTGCCGTCATCGGTCGGTTTCGGCAGTCCCCGGTCGCGGATACCGTTATGAGCGGGAACGGATTCCCAAACGCCTTTGAGTGTAACGCCGTTCGGAATGTTGATTGAACCGTTGAACCGGTAATTGCCGCGGGGCGCGAACACGGTTTGGGTGTCCGATACGGCGGCTGCGTCCAGTGCTTTTTGAAACGCGGCGGTGTCATCGGTTTGACCGTCGCCGGCAGCACCGAAGTCCTTAACGTTCACCGGCACATTTCGTTCAGCGGCTGCGCCGCTGTTTATGCAGCGGTCGGTACCGGCAAAAAATAAAACAGCACAAAGAAGAAAAAGATGTCTTCGCATCATTTTAGGGAAAAGTGTAATTTATCGTTCTTTGACCGGCAGATGGCAGACACAAACAAATGACAAGTGAGTATGTCCGTTTCAAGCGGCTGCCCGGAATGATTCGCCGAACACCGGAAAATATTGACACGCCTAATCCGGCACCCACAACTTCGACGCAGCCGGCTGAACATCCGCAACGTTCACCGATTTGTTTTGCTGCTGCGTTACCACCGCCGTCGGCGTTCCGTCAGGATTCAAAATCCCTAATTGAACGAACAAACCCTGCAACGCCCGCATCACTTGTTCGTTCCGACCGTGATGCCGCACCAATTCGTTTATCAATTCGTTCGCCGCTTCGCTTTCGCCCCGAAGCATCCGTAACGGTATCTCGTGCAACGCTAATCCTGCAAATGCCGGCTGTTCCGGCGTTATCTCGTTCTTCGCCTTTTCAATCCAAAGCAG
>JAISJZ010000185.1 GCA_031261125.1 Planctomycetaceae bacterium
GTTTTTTCGGATTATGGGAACGAAGAATACAAAGACGGATTTAACGAAGAAAGTCATATTGCTCTTGCTGAACATTTTAGGAATCTAAAATGCAAGGCATTGCTTGTTATCGGCAGAACACCGCTCACGGAAAAACTCTACGGCGATTTAGTCATTGACGAATATGCAAAAAAATATGCCGTCAATATCCGCAATCGGTTTAAGTCCGCCGCAACGCATATTTTGGTTGCAAATTACAAAACATCGAATAAAACATTTTTTCATAACGATTGACGTTATGGCAACGATACAAAGCAAAGTCCTTTTCATCACAACTTCGCAGCGTATTCCGCTTAAAATGATTCCTGAAATTGAGTTATTGCAAACTCAGTTTTCTGGTCAAAAGTGGAATACGGCGACGCAAGCGGAGTTTATGCAACTTCTCAAAGAGGAGAATTTCTTTCTGGGAGAAGGAGCCAATGACCCTGCGTTCAGTGCAAGAGATAGAATTAACCGCGCGCCGAAGTCGCTTGGTTTTGTTTCATTATCGCCGACAATCGTATTGACAGAAGCGGGACAGGAGTTGATTCAAACGAAACGGAAAGAAGAAATCTTTTTACGGCAACTCTTAAAATTTCAGGTTCCTTCACCGTATCACAAGCAAGGGAATAAAGCCGCCTTGTTTTGGATTAAGCCGTATCTTGAAATGTTTCGATTGATTCGGCATTTCGGCTCATTAAGTTTCGATGAGGTACAAATGTTCGCTTTGCAGTTGGTTGATTATCGCAATTTTGATTTAATTATTGTGAAAATCGAACAATTCCGAAAAGACAAAGCCCTGCATAACGGCAGTTATCGGGATTTTCGAGGACAGTACCTTGAAAAGGAATTGCGGGCAATTTATGAAACAGAAATTAAAACAGGAAACACCGACACACGGGAAAGCAACAATACATCTATCGAAAATTTCTTGCGAACAAAAGCAAGTAATATGCGGGACTATACCGATGCTTTATTTCGGTATCTTCGGGCGACGGGACTTGTTCAGATTTCGTATATCGGGAAGTCAATCTCGATAGTTCCTGAAAAGATTGAAGAGGTTGATTACTTTCTAAAACATACTGATAGGAATCCGTGTTTTATTGATAACGAAAAGCAATACGCCGATTACTTATCGAATCCGTCTGTTCCGCAACTCTTGACAGATAATCGGGAATTATTGCTGCAAAAAATTCGTTCCGAATTCAAACATATCAAAATTGCCAAGACGGTTTCGTTGCGGGAAGTGAAAGATATTTTGTACGAGGAAATAGCGAAACGGAAAGACGGATTACTTGCTTCACAAACGGCGGCAATAAAGGATTATCGTTTGTATGATGAAATTCAAACAACATTCAAGGACATACAAGACGGTTCCTTGTATGATGCACCGCTTATTTTAGAGTGGAATGTTTGGCGGGCAATGATAATGTTGGACGGCGGACAGATTAGGGCAAATTTGAAATTTGATGATTTAGGCAATCCGATGTCCACGGCACAGGGGAATATCGCTGACATTGTTTGCGATTACGGCGACTTTGGATTGACCGTTGAAGTTACAATGCAAACGGGACAACGGCAATACGAAATGGAAGGCGAACCGGTGTCACGACATTTAGCCAAATTGAAAAGAGAATCCGGCAAACCGGCTTATTGTTTGTTTATTGCCCCGCAGATTAACGAGGCGTGTATTGCTCACTTTTTTATGCTGCATAAAGTTAACATCAGTTATTACGGCGGTATGTCAAATATCGTTCCACTGCCGTTGGACGTTTTCCTGAAAATGGTTGCTGATTCACATAAAGCGTCATACACACCGGAACCGAAACATATCAAACGTTTTTTTCAAAAATCGAGTAATATAGCATTAACTTGTTCGGTTGAAAAAACGTGGTTTCACGGAATAACAAGTGAAGCGTTGAACTGGTTGGGATAGTGAAACGTTTAGGCGGAAACACAGTCTCCTACTCAAAAGAGAAAGTTTAATTTTCATCATACTCTCATTATACACTGCCGGAATGGAAAAGCCAAGAGAAAAAATAATTTTTTTTGGACAGCCGGTTTTGTCAATCGTATATTCCGGTTTGATGTTTTTTAACATCTTCGCCGGGTACGATGACACTATTTTTCCTTTTCCAGTTGTTCCGGCGAAACGGCGTTCCACGCAAATAAAAACAATACCGCTGCAAGTGCCGAACTGGCAATCAAACATAAAAATACGGCATTCCAATCATAGTGCTGCGCAATCCAGCCGACAGCAATACCGGTTACGGCGGTACTGGCATAACCGAAAATGCCGGTCAAACCGTTCGCTGCTGCCGCCGCTTTCTTCGTTGCAAGGTTTGCGACAATCACGCCGATTAAACACTGCGGACAATAAATGAAAAAGCCGAGAACGCCGAGAAAAATCGAGTTGACAAGGATGGACTTGGAATCGGCATACCAAAACAACGTCATCGCCGCAGTACAACCGAGCATATACAAAAAGCAAACCCGGCTGCCGCGACCGCGGAACACTCTGTCCATCAGATAACCGCTGGACAACATACCGAGAACGCCGATGAGTTCATAGACGCTGCTGACCATTCCTGCCTGATGGATTTCAAGCCCTTTTGCCTGTTTCAAAAACGTCGGAGCCCAATCAAGTATCGAAAAGCGGACAATATAAACGAAGAAGTTGGCGAAACTTAACACCCAAATTGCCCGATTGGAATAGACGTGCTTCCATAATACGGAGGAGAGCGGTTCAGTGCCAGTTTCAGTATCGGCGTTCGGTGTATCAGGAACCGCCGCTTTAGCGGTGAACGGATGATGTTTTTTATTGTAGTAATCCTCAACCGGTTCTAATCCCATAGATTCGGGTGAATCACGGAGACGGTTGACGAGGAACATTGCGCCGCAGATTGCAATAACGGCAGGTATGAAAAAGCAGAACCGCCAATCCTGAAAGAACCAGATTGCCCACGCATTGACGAGCATAACGATTCCTGCCCCGATGGAGTGCGATGTGTTCCAAATTGCGAACTTAACTCCGCGTTCTTCGGCGGCAAACCAATGCGTAAGTGATTTAGCGCACGGCGGAAAGCCCGCCCCTTGGAACCAGCCGTTGAGAACCCAAAAGATACCCATTGCCCAAACGGTGCTGCTCATACCAAAACCGATGTTGGCAACGGCACACAGGAACAGACCGATTGCCATAAAAAATCGGGGATTTATTCTGTCGGCAATTTGCCCGTGGCAGAACCGGGAAAAACCGTAAAGCAGACCGTGAGCGGTCAGATATACGCCGAGTTCCGTTTTAGTAATGCCGAGCGATACTTCGATTTCAGGCATTGCGAGCGACAGATTTTTGCGGACAAAATAGAAGAATATGTATCCGAGCATTGTCGAGTACAAAATCCGCGTCCGCCAGTATTTGTAAGAATGTTCCGTTTTCTGCATTTTCGCTCCGTTTCGTAAAACAGCAGTATAACGGAACAGAGCGGAGAATTCAATCGGGTCAGAATTCAAACGTGAAGCCGGTTTGAATCGTGTGAACGCTGAATCTGCTGCCGTACTCGGCGTTGTATCCGCCGAAGAAACTGAACTGACTGTTGACTTTAGCGTTGACATTCAATCCCAAAGCGGCGCGGTCGCGGTTCATTGACGCACCTTTAATGCTGTACACCGCCCCGCCGTCGTATAACGCCGTCTTGTAGATATAACCGTCGCCGAAATCGTGAATCCAGCCGAGGTACGCCGACGGATTGATGACCCAACCGAAGTAATTCGACCGGGTTCTGCCGAACCGTACCCCCGCGGTTGACAAATAGGACTCACTTACGCCGCCGTTGATATGCGAAACGATACTGCCGTTTGCCAATGCTTCATTTGCTTCATCTTCGTCAAGGTAAATCAAGTCCAGCCCCAAGAACGGCGTGATGTCCGTCAATGTTCCGCGAAATTTTTTCGATATATCGCCTGCCATAAAGAATTGATTGCCGTCGTGTTTGCTGTTGACAAAGATTCCGCCGGGCGTGCGGTTCAACTTGTAATTGGAATAGGTATAACCGATAGTTGCCATATACTTTACGGCATTGGAGTCCGTATGCGAACCATACAGCGAAAAGAGGAACGAATCGGCGTTGCCCCACTGCGTTTTGTCAGCGGTTTTTACGCTGGCAAACGTTCCGCCGAAGCCGAGACCGACAACGGTGTGATGTTCAATCCATTTATCGGTGCCGAGGGCAATGCCGTAAGCATCGGATTGGAAACCCTGAATATCTTTTTTGCCTTGGTGCAGGAAATCGCCGTACTGTTGTCCCCAAAGAATCGGGGCGGCATCGGCATAGAACCGCTGTCCGCGGGTCGTCGGCGAGGCGGCTGCCGGTTCTTTATCTGTTTGCAGTAGCAATCCGCGGTACCGGCACGGGCGCATATCGTCCAAGAACCGCAGACGTTCAAACGATACTTGCCGGAACTGTGAGGCGGCACGCTGCGATACCAGCGGTATCGCGCTGTGAATTGCCGGTAAAAGTTGTTCCAAATACTGATATTGATATGCTTCACCGGTGCGGACATAACCCGCCATCAACGAATTGGCAAATGAACCGACACGGGCATCCTGAATTGATTCCAGCACGATTCTCTGATTCTGCGTCAATGTATCGAACGGCGGCTGCGGCGGAACAACGCCGAGACCGGCTGCGTCAATCGCTAATCCTTTGCTGCCGTCGAAAATGTTTGCCGATTGCAAATCCAAAGACGCGTCCGATTCAATCACGATTTTTGCCGAACCGCGCTGGATGGTGATTTTGCCGTTATCTCCCGCATCGGTGATTCCGCTGCTGATGTTTTGTCCGTTCAACTGTAACGCGGTTTCGGAACGGACAACCGCCGTATCCGTTGTGTGCTGTCCTTTAGAAACGCCGTTGCCGGAAACGACAATGGTAACGGTTCCGACGGCATCTGATGCGAAGTTAATAGCGTCGGATGCGTACAGTAAGTCGCTTGTTTCGGCAGTTTTGCCGAGGTCGAGGTACAACAGCGAACCGACTTTGAAATTGATACCGCCGTCAACGGTGAACGTACCGGCAACGGAACCGCCGGCGGAACCGGGACTGATTGCGGCAGTATTGCTTACGGCAACATCACCGGCAACAATCGGCAGCGTTCCATTACCGCCTGCCAGAGTACCGGTATAGACCCGAACAAGGTCAAAAACATTTTTCTGGTTCGACAGCGTCAACGTTCCGCTGCCGGTCTTATCCAATGTGCGGGCGGTGTCGCCGTTGATTTGCGAAATTGTCCCGCCGGTGAACGTGTAATCGCCGCCTGACACTTTCATACCGGCAACGACCGTACCGGAAGCGTCAACGGTGATGTTCTTCTCTTGTCCATTTTGGTCAAACAGTACCGTATCGCCGTTGATAAAGTGATTGCTGTTCTTACCGTCAACATTCCAGTTGCTTGTGTTTTCGCTCCAAACTCCGCCGTTATTGCCGAGCCACGTCAGCGACCGGTTGCTGTCTGTTCCGGTTTGTTTCAGATAGACGGCACCGGTTTGAAAATAAAATTCCTGCGTTCCTTTCCGGTCGTTTTGCACACCGGGTTCAAGAACGGCACCGTTCACTTTTGTTTGAACGATGTCATCTGAAAAGAGAGTGCCGTCCGTTGCCGTCAGCAGTTGATAAGTACCGGTTTGCGTCAGACCGGTCGCATCAATGTTGAATTTTTCACCGCCGGGCAAATCCAGGTAGCCGGCTAATTTCAGCGAAGCGGTGTTTCCGGTGTTATCGGCACCGTTCAAATCAATTTTGAGCGTGCTGTTTTTTTCCAGCGTAATGTCCGCTGCTTTGATTTGATTGTCCCGTCCGTCGGCGAGTACAGTACCGCCGTTTTTGACAATGAACTCCGGGTTGCCCGTGTCGGCACCGTAAATTGCACCGCCGGACAACTGCATCACCGCGCCGCTGTTGACGGTTGTGATACCGTGAACGTTCGATTGTCCGCCGATAAACTTTGTTGTACCGGCACCGGTGATGTTAACGTTTATGTTTTTACGCGCCGCATTGCTTTCAACAGGGTCGTAAAAGGTAATCGAATGACCGGCAGTTGCGTTAAGCGTTAATGTTTTGTTTCCGCCGGTATTTTCCAAGTAGATAGCGTTCGGCGTGCGGTCGGCACCTTGGGTATTGCTGCGGAACAGAATATCGCCGTTGTCTGCGTTCAACACCGCGTTTCCTGAAACATACACGGCACCGCCCTTTCCTTCGGCAGTGTTGTTTTCAAACTTGGCATTGCCGCTGCGGATAAGCAAAGACGAGGCATCAATTGCTCCGCCGTTGTCTGCTGTGCTGTTGCCTGAAAACTCGTTTGTTCCGCCGAGCAGTTGAATGCTGCTGCCGTTGATTGCCCCGCCGTAATTGCCGGTAAAATGAACTGTTCCGGTGCTGTCTTTTTTGCCGAGAGTGAAAACCGAACCGCTTTGACCGAGAACCGCCCCGGAGTTGCCGTCCGCTGTAATTGTCAACAGTTCACCGTTAACCACAATCAAACCGGCCGTCGCACCGCTGTTGACGACCGTTTGCAGTGATAAACCTCTGGTGTCAAACGTAGCGGAACCGTCTGCGGTAAAAACGAGTTGTTTGCCGTAAATGTTTTTTCCGGTGAACGTGTAGTCGCCGGCAACGGACATTGTACCGACAGCGGCATCTTCGCCGAGCGTGATATTTTTATCAGTGGTATCGGCACCGAACACGACGTTATCGCCGTTCAGAAATTGATGGACGGTTCGGTCGGCATCATCGTTTTCCCAGTTTGCGTCGGTTTCGTTCCATACTTGATTTTTTGTTCCCGTCCAGTAGAGTGTCCGGTTCTTGTCAACGCCGGTGAGCGTCAGAATCACGGCATCGTTGACTTTATCTTTGTCTGTGTCTTTGAAGCCGAGCGTTCGGGTTCCCGTCCGGCTGTTTGCCGTTGTTTGGGCGGTGCTGCTCTTGATGAGAAATGCCGTGTTGTTTGCGTTGAAACCGGCATCTTGGGCGGAAATGAGAACATATTCGCCGTCTCCGCAGTACGCATTAACCGACGAAACGTCAACGGTGAATTTTCCGTCTGCCGGTAATTTCAGTCCGCCTTGAATTTTCAGCATCGGTGCGCTGCCGTCTTCGGCGGACAATCCTGCCATATTAAATTCAACGGTACTTCCGGCGTTGAACACTGTTCCGGCGGTTTCGCCGCCCCGTGTCTTGACAATTTCAATGGAGTTCAAGCCGTTGGATATTAACGCCGCATCATCGGCAAGGGTAAAAAGTCCTTGTCCGATAACGAACGATGTTCCTTCGGACAATTCCAAGGTACCGCCGGCGATGTCGATAACGGTTGATAATCCGTTGCCGTCGAAAACGTTATTACCGCCGAGAATCCATTGTCCACTGCCGTATTTTGCAATGCTTAATTGTGCATCACCGCCGTAGGACTTGGCGGCACGCAGCGGACCGTCCATACCGAGAATCCCTTCGCCGTAAATGTTGACTCGCTGTGCTGTATCGCCAGCAGTGTCGAAAAATATCGAGTTGGCACCGTTTGAATCTTGATTGCCTTGCCAAAGAGCGGTTCTGCCTTTGTCCGTAATAATGTTGATAGTTGAATTGCCGGCAGCATAAACCGCACCGCCGTTGGATTTGGCACTATTGCTGAAAAAGGACACGTTGTTCAAGACCGCCGTTGTTCCGGCGACGGCTGCGGCACCGCCGAAAGCGGCAGTGTTTTCGCGGAACAGGGTATCGGTAATGTTCAGCGTTCCGCCGGATTGATAAACCGCTCCGCCGCGCTGCATTGCGCTGTTTTCAACGAACTCGGTACTGGTTAACTGTGTTTTTCCTCCGGCGGAATATATGCCGCCGCCGAACGCCGCCCGATTGTTCTGAAACCGGGAAGCGTTTGCCTGAAATGTTCCCCGGTCAACATAAACCACGCCGCCGAATGCATCGGAACCGTTCTTTTCAAACAAAATGCCGTCGGCGTTGAGAACCGCACTTTTTCCGAGTGCTGCAATGCCGCCGTCGGCTCTGTTGTAAAACCCGGTAAGAGTTAAATCTTCGAGTTGTGCCGTTCCTTGGCTGGCAAGCATATTAAGGAACTGCGATGCGTTGTTCGGTATTCCTGCATAGGTGATAATTTTTTCATTTTCATCAGCAGAACGGAACGTGAACGGATGACCGGTACTGTAAAAGACCGGCTGAAATGCGCCGAGCAGCGTGGTATCGTTGTTATACAGTACGATGTCCATACCGTCCCGTGCGGGAAACAAGTTCCGCACCGTTTCAAGATTTTGCACATCTTTTCCAGTGCCGACGTTGATGGTCTGTGCGCTGCCGGCGAGCGGAAAAAGAGCCGAAACGGCTGCCAAGGCGAGACCGGCAAGTACGCCCCGCCGTGAACGATTTTTACGGAAACTGCTCTTTTTCATAAGAAGTAGGGAGTATAAACCAAGGATACACTCACTGTCTTTTATCGTCCGCTGTGCTATGCAAACTTGTTGTTTTTTTGTAAAATGTGTTATTATGTTCCTTTCACTTGACGGCGGCGACGGCTGCGGAAAATCAACGCAGCAGAAATTACTCGGCGATTACTTGACTTCACTCGGACACAGCGTTGTTCTGTGCCGCGACCCCGGTACGACCGCTTTGGGCGATGCCGTCCGCAACATTCTGCTGCACGGAACAGAACTGAACATTGCTGACCGAACCGAAGTGCTGCTCTTCTGTGCCGCCCGATGCCAACTGGTTGAAGAAGTCGTTAAACCCGCCTTAAAATGCGGCAAAACCGTTATCTCCGATAGATTTTTACTTTCGACACTCGTGTATCAGGGCTATGCCGGCGGCGTACCGCTGGAAACGCTTGAAGCGGCAAGCGGCATTGCAACGGACGGGATTGTGCCGGATTTAACGTTTGTACTGGATATTCCTTGCGAAGTTGCAGTACGGCGGCTTGGACAGCGGGGAACGCTTGACCGAATGGAACAAAAAGGGGCAGCGTATCATCAGAAAGTCCGCAGCGGTTTTTTGGACTATGCGGCGAAACATTCAGACCGGTTCGCCGTGGTTGACGCAACGCCGCCGCCGGAAATGGTTGCCGACACGATAAAATCGGCGTTTGACACTTTACAAACAGCCGGTAGAATGAACGGAATAAAAACGAAAGGAGAAAATGATTATGTCTGATGTATTAGGACAGCCGATTACATTAGCGCAGTTGACCGAATGGTCACGGAATATGACTGCCGAGACCGACCGCCAAATGAAGGAGACCGACCGGCGAATGAAGGAAACCGACCGTCAGATAGGCAAACTGCTCAAATCCCAGCAAGAAATACGGCAGGAACTTGGCGGTATCGGCAAAAGCAACGGCGAATATGCCGAACAATTCTTCGTTCGCGCATTAAAACATACGTTTGACCCCAGTAGGAAAATGTATATGTTCGGGGGGAGAGAATACTTCCGAATTGACAATAATTGGTCGGCAACGCACGATGATATTGACGAAGAATACGATATTGTCCTGTACAACGGGGACAGTGTTGCCGTGATTGAAGTTAAGTACAAATTCAAAATGCACGAATTGAAAAAATTTGTGAACCGGAAAATACCAAATTTTCGGCTGTTGTATCCTTCTTATGCGGACAAAGCAATTTATCTCGGCATAGCCGGTTTTGTTTTCGAGAACGGCGTGATTGAAGAGGCGAAGTCCCGCGGTATCGGTATTCTCCGCAAAGACGGAAAGAATGTTGATTACGATGTTCAGGACTTGAAACCGTTTTAGCACCGGCACTTCGGCACAGAATTTGCGTATCTATCCAGTCCGGCACTATGCCGCGGGTGTTGCCGTGAAATATCCCTGCCGAACCGTGTATAATCACGGCATTTCTTGGAGATGAACAACCGAAAAAACGATGAAGCAACTTAAGCAACTTATATCCCTTTTTTTCTTCCTGTTAACCGCCCTGCCGGTTTTTGCCGCCGAAGAACGTCCGAACATCCTTTGGTTGACCTGCGAAGATACCGGTCGGCACCTCGGCAGTTATAATTTTCCGACAGCGCAGACACCGGTATTGGACAAACTTGCCGCCGAAGGACAGCGGTTTGTCAATGCGTGGTCGAACTATCCGGTCTGCGCTCCGGCACGCACAACGCTCATCACCGGTTGTTATCCCGCTTCGCTCGGTGCCGAACAAATGCGGAGTTCCGTACCGTTGCCGAAAACACTCAAAATGTATCCGTATTATCTGCGTCAAGCCGGCTATTACAGCACTAACAACGCCAAAACGGATTACAATGTTTTCAATCAGGACGACCGCCGCGACCAAAGTTGCTGGGATGAGTGTAATAATCAAGCCCATTGGAAGAACCGACCGGACGGCAAACCGTTCTTTGCCGTTTTCAATTTTACGGTAACTCACGAATCGCAAATCCGCAATCCGCATCAGTTGCAGCGTGACCCGGACAAAACGCCGGTACCGAAGTACCACCCGAACGTACCGGAAGTCCGCAGGGATTGGGCGCAGTACCACGACCGAATAACGGAAATGGATGCAATGTGCGGCAGGAAGTTAGACGAGTTGCGGGAAGCGGGGTTGACGGACAGTACGATTATTTTCTTTTACGGCGACCACGGCAGCGGAATGCCCCGCAATAAGCGTACCCCGTTCGATTGCGGTCTCGGCGTGCCGCTGGTCGTCTATTTTCCTCCGAAGTTTCAGCATCTGGCACCGGCAGGATACAAGAAAAACGGAATTAGTGAACAACTTGTTTCATTCGTTGACTTTGCTCCGACGCTGTTGAGTATCGCCGGTGTTAAACCGCCGGAGGATATGCAGGGTATTCCGTTTGCCGGTAAATATGCGGGCAAACCGCGGGAGTATGTTTTCGGTTTCCGCGGCAGAATGGACGAACGGGCTGACCTTGTCCGTTCCGTCCGGGATAAGCGGTACGTTTATGTTCGGAATTATCACCCGGAAATCATCTACGGTTCGCCGAACAATTATATGTTTCAAACCCGGACAACGCAGGTTTGGCGCGAACTGTACGATGCAGGAAAACTGCCGCCGGAACAAAGTTTTTTCTGGAAGTTAAAGCCGACGGAAGAGTTATACGATTTGCAAACCGACCCGGACGAAATTAAAAACCTTGCATATTTGCCGGAACATCAGGACGTTAAGAACCGGTTGAAAACGGAATTGAAGCAGCATCTTCTCGAAATTCGGGACGTTCACTTTTTACCTGAAAATATATTACATCAGCGGTTCGGTGATTCAACGCCTTGGGAATACGGACACAGTAAAGATTACAATTTGGAAAAAATCCTGAACGCGGCAGACGCGGCAACGGAACGTTCAACGCCGGATAACGTACTGAAACAGTTTTTAGCGGACAATGATGCGGCAGTGCGGTACTGGGGAACGATTGGTGTATTGCTTCGTTTGGCAGATACCGCAGGCACAGACGGAACGAAACCAACGGAACGGACAACGGCGTTATTCAACGAATGGAAACCGGAACTTGTCAAACGGATTGACGATGACGAACCGGCAGTGCAAGTCGCCGCTGCCGAGATTTTAGGACGGTACGGCTCGCAGGACGATGTTGAGCCGGCAGTGAAGAAAATTTTTTTAAATTTGCAGTCGGATTCTCCTTACACGGCTTGGCTGGCGTTGGAGGCATTTGACCGGTTCGCCGAGCGCGGCGGCGTTTCGGCAGATACATTGGCAAAAACGGTCCGACCGGAAATTTTTACCGGTCGGATTCAAACGTTGTATCCGAAACTCATCGAACATATTAACAATCAGCGGGACGAGTCCCGCCGCTGAAAGTCAACTGTTAAAAATCAACGCGCAAAAATCCGTTCGATTTCCGGCAGATTGCCGTAATGCGGAATAATCACATCGGCACCGGCATCGACCAGCCGCTTGCGTTTCCATTCGTCAACGTTGCTCCGTCCTTGTTCGTCCGTTGCAACGCCGAACGTGAAACCGCCGGCATCGTGAACGTTCTGAATTTCGACATAGCCGTCGCCGAACCCCGCCAATTCGGTGCCGTTTAAGTGATTTTCGGCGATAATCCGCTGAATTACCATCGCCTTGGAGAAATTCTTATAATCGTCTTTCGCTCCGTAAATACCGCCGTCAAAGTAATCCGCAACGCCGAGCAGCGTTGCTTCTTCGAGAACAAACTGTTCATCCGTACCGCTTGCCAAGTATAATTTCAGACCATTCCGGCGGAGCATTTCCAACAGCGGAACCGAGCCGGGAACCAGATGTTTTTCGGGATTAGCACCTTGCCGCAGTTCGTCAAGACGGTATCGAATCCGTTCCGACAGCCGGCGGTGGTACCCGTGTTTGTATTCTAACGGGTCAAGCGGAATTCCGTGCCGCTTTTTAACCTCTTCTGCAAGTTCAATGCACTGATAGATTGTCTGCTTGCCGGTGAGAACATCGACGAAGTCCCGTACACAGCGTTGAACATCTTCCGTATCTTCGGTGCGTCCGTCCGGTGTTGCGGTCAGGACTTCGACGAAGTACGGAATCATTATGTTTTGCCAGCCCTCGCGGATCAAACTGACGGTGCCGTCAAAATCGAAGATGACGGCACGCAACGGAACAGCGGGGCAATTTCTGCGGACAATTTCGAGGAACATTTTACATTTTACTCTGTTAGCCCCAGCCGCTTGCGGCGGGGTTGCCTAAAATGTAACATATCTCGGCAGCACCGGATAGTAGTAGTGTCCGAACAATCCGCGGCGATAAACCGTCGGACCGGAACAGGGCGACGCAATCACGGCTGCCGGAATCGGTGCCGGTGCAACGACGACCGGCGCGGCAACGACCGGACGATAGTGATGTCCGAACAAGCCGAGCCGATAAGGAACCACTGGACCGGCACAGGGGCAGCCGTCCGCCGGTGCCACCACAACTGCTGGGGCGGTTTGCGATGCTGGAACGGCTTTTTCTTCGGCGGCGGCAAAGTTGACGGCAGTTAACACAACTGCCAGTGCGAACAACGCACAAACGATTTTCTTCATAGTAAACTCCTTTGTGTAAAAGGTGTGAAACACAGGTTAAACCAAACTACCCATCTAGTTTAACTGATACAATCGGCAAAGTCAACTACCCCGAAAAAAAAATTAGAAACAAAATTGGAAAATTTATTTTCCATTATTATTGCTTTATTTGAACAACTGTGCGAAAATGCCGCGGTCTGGTTTTTCCATTCATTTCCGCTGCTTGACAGCGGTCTCCTTCGATGAAACATTCACGCCGTCAGTTTTTACAAGTCAGCGGATTGACATCCGCCGCTCTTATCGCCGCGCCGGTGGTCGTGCCGTCGTCCGTGTTCGGTGATGACACCCAAGTTGCTCCCAGCGAGCGGATTACCGTCGGACATATCGGAGTCGGCAATCAAGGCGGACATAACTTCCGTATGTTCCAAGGCGTAAAAGAAGCGCAAAGCGTTGCAACGGCCGACTGCTTCAAAAGCAGGCGCGAAGGTTTTGCCGCGGCGTGCAAAGGAAAAGCATACGCCGATTATCGGGAACTCATTGCCGACCCGAAAATTGATGCCGTCGTGATTTGTACGCCCGACCATAATCACGTTCCGCTCGCGCTCGCCGCCGCCAAAGCGAAGAAAGGCGCGTATGTCGAAAAGCCGCTCGGCTTGACAATAGCGCAAAACTTGCTGTGTGAAAAAGTGTTTGCGGAAAACGGCGTGCAGTTTCAGTACGGAACACAGCAGCGCAGCCAACGCAGCGTTTATCTCGGCAATCAACTCGTTCACCAAGGGGCAATCGGCAAAATCGTGAAAATCGAAGTTGATGCCCCGGACGGACACGGCGGCGGGTCGAAGACCGTTGTACCGCTCCCGGCGGACTTGGGCGAGGACGGTTTCAGGATGTGGCTCGGCGATGCCCCAAAGCGGGAATACACGGCGGATACTTGCAAACCGGACGGAACGTATATGATTTACGATTTTAGTATCGGTTATCTCGGCGGCTGGGGCGCACATCCGCTCGATATGATGGTTTGGGCGTGCGATGCCGACCTGTCAGGAATTGTCCGTGTCGAAGGAACAGGGCAAATCAACAAGGACGACCTTTGCGATGCCGTGTTTCACTGGGATATGAAAATCAAACTCGGCGATGTCGATTTCGTGTTCAAGCCCGGTACCGACCGGACGCGGTTCTACAACGCCGGCGGCGATTGGATACAAGTCGGACGCGGCAGCGGTACGCAGGCAAGCAAGCCGGAGTTGTTAAAAATTCCGGTGAAAGAGGAGAACGCCTTGCCGGTTAGTACACATCATCAGCGGGACTTTATTTTGGCGGTGCGGGACAAGCGTTCGGCTGTCTCGCATTTGACGGATGCCGTCCGCAGCGACAACATTTCTCAACTTTGCGACATTGCGATTCGGACGAAGAGCGTTGTGAAGTGGGACCCGAAAGCGAAGCAACTTGTTGACGCAACGGCGGAACAGAAAACAATTTTCGACCGCCGTCCGCTGACCGTTTAGTCCGCGTACAAAAATAACTTCCGTACTTCGATTTTGCCGGTCGTTTCCACGGTGTTTCCGCCGATTGAAACGACCGGCACTTCGTTCAAGTCGAGTTGATTGTTTGCGTCGGGTGCTGTTGCCGTACTGTATCCGAACACGTCAAACGGCAATTTCAAGACCGTCCATTCATCACTGCGGACGGCAAGGTCAGCGATGTAGCCCGCTCCGTTCTTTTCAAACAAAAAACACCGCGGCGTAATCTTCCCGATAACGCGGATTTCCGTTAACAAACCGTTGTACGCAGTCAAGTCCGTTCCTTCCGGCAACTCGAACCGAGGATACACCCATCGGTCGCCGTCGCCGGTGAATACAGCCGACATCTGCCAAACGCCGTTCTGTGCCGTCATTGTCAAATCGCAGTAGTTCGGGGCGTTCTGCTGCCAACGGGAAACATCAGAAACCGGCAACGGTGTTGTCCGTTTCACCGTTGACAAAACGCCGTTCAACGTTGCTTGTCCGCGAAGGTAAAAAACCAAACTCCCTAGTTTTTCTTCCCTGTGTGCGGCGGTGATTTTTACTTGTTTCCATTCGCCGGTTTCCAGTCCTAATGATTTTACCGGTACGTTAAACACCGTATCGGCAAACCCCTGCGCCGGAACCGTGAACGGCGTTTGCTGTCTGGACGTTTGCAGCGTCAGCGTTCCTTTCAATTCGGTATTCCCCAAGTTAAACAGTTTGATTTTCAACGGCAACTCTTCTATGTCTGTTTTTGTCAGTGTATAGCCGTCCGGTTTCGCTGATACAATGTTCTTGTCAAACTCGAACCGCATCACCAGCGGCTTTTGCTGTCCGCTGTTCGTTTGGAACGGCTTCTTTGCCTGCTGATAAATTTTCATTGCCGCTGTATCTTTCTGCACAAAGTTTGCCGGTACATCGCCGTCAAAATGAACATAGTACAACCGGGCTGATTCCAACTTCAATTTACTGTCCGTCAAGTTTAACGGTTCACCGGTCAACGCTTCGATGTATTTCACTTTGCCGGGGATTTGATACTGCTTCGGTTCATTCAACGCCGTTGTGTAAAGTACCGCAACCGTTTCATTCTTTGCGTTCTTAAACAATCTTGCCCGCTGAATTGCCGGTTCGTCCGTTTTCAAATCGCCGATGTACTTCGTACCGCTTAACGTCTGAATCAGTTGAACGTATCCCGCCATTGACCGGCACGGCGAACCGGTTTTGTCCATCATTCCGAAGTTGTTATCATTCTCATCGTAATACGGATACACAAACGGAAAATACCGGTCAACGCCGCAACACCGTGATTCCACGCCCTTCATCACAATATCGGCAGCACTGACCGCATCTTGTTCCGCATTGGGACGTTCGGTGCCGCGTTTCCAAGGACGACCGCACTCCGTCAACCACAGCGGCATTGATTCAAAACCGGATTCCGTCAGATAATTGCGGTAATCGGCAACTAACTTTTCCATTGACGGGGCGGTACCGTAAGTGTGAAAACTGAACCCGTCAACGGCATCAAGCAAACCGTTTTCTGCCGCCGTTTTTAACCAGCGTTTTTGGAAGTGTGCCATCACGCCGCCGAACAACGGCGTTTTGATACCGGCTTTCTTATATTGAAACGAAACCGCCTTTACCGCCGGAACATATTGGTCGGACGGCAATTCCGCTCCGAAAAAAATTTCCGGTTCATTCCAGATTTCCAACGCTCCCCACGCGGAGTGCCATTTTTCGGCAACGGTCTGCCAACTCTTTGCCGTCTTGATTAAGTTGCCGGGATAGACCTCGATTTTATTCGTCCACTCCGGCGCATCGTGAAACAGTTCCAGCACTTCGATTCCGTTCGCTTTACAGCACTGACGGACTTTGTCATAGTTGCGGTGCGTCTGCCAATCGAACGTTCCTTCGTTTTTTTCAATACCGTCCCATTGAACGCGTTCCCGCAACATTACTATTCCCGAACGCCGCGCTGCCTTGATAAGTCCTTCCCGCAGGTTGTCATCGCCGACCAGCCAAGACAGGGCGGCATCAATCGCAAAAAAATTGTCCCGCGTGCCTTCAAATGCCGGAAGCGAAATAATGCCGAACGTTTGTTTATTCGGAAATTGAATTTCCCAGAATCCTTGCGGAAACGTACCGCTGACAGAAATTGTCTTGCTGTTCACCGCGGTTTTGATTGCCGTGCTGACCGGTTCCCCGGCAGCGGAAAGAATCGCGGTACCGGTGATGTCCGGTGTTTCGCCGTCAACGGTATTGAAGCGGAACGTTGTTTCCGTTTCCGGCTGGACAAAGAATTGTTCGGCGTTTTCCGGTTTCAGTGTTGCCGCCGATGCCGTGAAAGCGAAACAAACGGCAAACAGAAAGATAAGACAGCGTTTCATAAGACGGAGTTTATAAGGGCGACCTCTATTGACCCCCATAATTTACTACTTAAACTTTGAAACGTCAACATCCAGTTCTCCGCCGGAGTGCGAAACCTCAATTAAAAGCCCCCTGTTTAGCCCACGCACCAACGGTGCGGATATAAATCTTTCACTATACCGCTATTCGTTTTCCAATTTTAACAAAATACCGTGACCGGGCAGTACCCATTCACCTGTTTTGTCTGTAATTAGCGAAGTCGGCAGTCCGTCAATCGGAGAAAACCAAACAATTTTCTTATACGGCTTTACCGTCTCCAAATGGAACCTCGCAGAAAATTGTAAAGATGTATTCACCAGCATTGCGTAATCGCCGCCGTCATCACCTTTGAATTCGCCGACCATAAATGCCGGTACCGTTTTGATATTGCCCCGCGGTGATGCGGTGATTTTGACATCCTTAATCAATTTGCCGGGCAGTTGCGGTAAATCCGGTACAGGAGTTGGTGAAGTAAAATACACGCCGGTTGATTCCAAGTGATTCATCTTAGGACCAAGCGTTGTAACGTGTTTGTTTATCGCCTGTAAGTACTGCCACAAAACAGTTCTGCGCCCTCGCATATCAAGCGGCGAATACGAAAAATGCGGAACGTAATAATAAATAAACCAGCCCAGTCCGCGACCGCCGGCGGCTAGCGTGCTATATGACTGAAAAGCGTACCTTGCCGGAGACGGCGGAGAAGATTCACCCTTAATTCGGTTGCAAGTGACAACGTTCCAGAACGGTAATTTGTACTTCAACGCAATTTCCCTGACTTGAAGCAAGTCCGCATAATACACCGCCGCTTTGCTCAAATCCTGCATATCATCGGAATACTCGACCATATAATTATCATAACTGATAAACTGCGGCTTGACTTCCTGAACATACCGCTCCAAGTATTCTGTGAACGTTTTTGTTTGCATTTGCGAATTCGGATTCTGTTCGCTGTCTGTTGTCACATAACTGGGAAATAAGTTGATATACGCAATTTTGCCGGGGTCGTATTTTTTCACCGCTGCAACCGCCTTTGCTAATGCCGGAAACAGTTTTGCCCCCGGTTCATCCCGAAGGTAGTAGCCGATAACGCACGGATGTCCTTTGGATTCCTCAACAACGGTTTTGATTTTTGCATCAATTTCCTCCGATGTCATTTT
>JAISJZ010000035.1 GCA_031261125.1 Planctomycetaceae bacterium
CTGTTAATCATCGGTATCCAAATCGCAGCCCGCAACAACATTCCGGGAATTACGATTGATGCCGTTCCGTTCGCACAGCGGGTCGTTCTGTTTGCCAAACAGTATCCCGGCAAGGAATCGGCGGCGTTAATCGACCAATTCCTTTTCAGCATCTATCAGGTGAAACCGGCAACGGCAAGAGATAAACTGCTTGCCGCCGTCGGACCGGTTTTTCTGAAATACTTTATCGAAGTGCCGAACCCGCTGCACAAAACCGCTGCCGAACGGTTGGGACGGGTTCTGCGCCGATTGGAACTGCCGGGCAAGCCGATGCTGCTCACGGGTTATACTCTCGACGGCAAACCGTTCAACCCGAAGATTCTTAAAGACAAGGTTGTGATTGTCCAATTTTGGGGAACGTGGTGTGTGCCGTGCCGTGAAGAAATGCCGTATCTCGTCAGTTTATACAACCAGTACAAATCGAAAGGATTGGAAATCGTGAGCATTAACACGTCCATCAAGGGCGACGAAAATCCGATGAAAGTGAAACAGTTTATCGACACGGCGCAGTTCGGCGGCAAGTCCGTCACTTGGACGGTACTGCACGAGGGATTGGCAGAACAGTACAAATCGGCAGAACAGCCCAAGAGGGAAACGGTAACGAAATACTACGGCATTGACGAATTGCCGGTTACGGTTCTGATTGGACGCAACGGCAAGGTTCTCCAACTCAATCCGCTGCCGAGTATGCTTGAAACGGCGGTGAACGAAGCGTTAAAGGGTGTTTCCGTTGACGATTTAACACCGGAAGAACGTCAAAAGTACGAAGAGGCAAAAAAGAAGCAAGAAGCAGAAATTGACAAACAGATTCAGGACGAATTGAAAACGTTAGAACAGAAGTAACGTTAGAACAGAAGTAAAGGTACTTTTCTATCAATGTCCAGACGTATTGTGATTTTTTCCAACGACCCCGGCGGAGCAAACACCATCATTCCGCTCGTCGCTCCGCTGCGGCAAAACGGTGAGGACGTATTGCTGTTCGGCAAAGGTCCCGCTTTGAAAAAATACGCCGCCGAAGGATTAACCGGTACGGACTTATCGCAAATCCTGCCGGAATCAACGCCGGAAAACGTCGCCGATTGGGTGCGGAACGTGAAACCCGATGCGGTCATTACCGGTACGAGTGCCGTTGACCCGACCGAGAAATACCTCTGGCTTGCCGGCGAACGGTTGGGTATTGTGTCGCTGGCAGTTCTCGACCAATGGATTAACTACGGCATCCGTTTTTCGCCTTACACGGTATATCAACTTGCCGAATATCAAAACGATAAACGCTTTCCCTATCTTCCGTCGAAGATTTGCGTTATGGATGAATTCGCTGAAACGGAGGCACTTGCCGACGGTCTGCCGAAAGAGCGGTTAGCGGTTACCGGACAGCCGTACTTTGAAACGGTATTGAAGAACGCGGCGAAAATCACGCCGCAGGACTGCATTGATTATCTGGAACCGCTGGGAATTCACGGCAGGGAAATCGTTGCCGTGTTCGCGTCCGAACCGCTGTTTCAGGAACAAGGCGAACCGGGCTATCTGGGGTTCACCGAACGTTCTGCTTTGAAAATGCTTGCCGAAGCAATTCAACTACTCTGCGGTCTCTCCGGTACAAAGGCAACGCTTATTATCCGGCAGCATCCGCGGGAGAAACCGGGCAACTTTGACGGCATCATTCCGCAGATTGAAAACGAAAATCTGCGGGTCGTGTTCGAGAACCAGTCGAATCCGCACTTGGCAATGCTGTCTGCACATATCGTTTGCGGAATGTCGTCGATGTTCCTTCTCGAAGGGGCGTTGCTCGGCAAACCGGTGTTGAGCGTGATGCCGAATCTGACCGGAGAAAGTCCGTTTGTTCTGGACCGGCTCGGAATGACCAAGAGTATTACCAGCGGTGTTGACTTAAATTTTGCGGTGGACGATATTTTCCGGCACGGTCCTAACAACGCCGGACGGTTTTGTCCGGTTTTGAACGCGGCAAAAAACGTATTGAATACGTTGGAATCCCTGCTGTAATTTTTTCCCCGTCCTCTTGCAATACCCGGCAATTCCGTCTATAATGGGGGCATAGTTTTTCCCTTTCCCTTTTTTAAGGAGTGTTTCGTGTCCAAACGATTTTTTACGAGTGAAGCCGTTAGTATGGGGCATCCCGATAAACTCGCTGACCAGATTTCCGACAGCGTTCTCGATGCTCTGTTCGCCGAAGATAAATACAGCAGGGTGGCTTGTGAAACGCTGGTCAATACCGGACTTGCCGTCATCGCCGGTGAAATCACCACCAAAGCAAAAATTGATTATCAAACCGTTGTCCGCGACGCTATCCGCAAAGTCGGATACATCGATGACGAATGGGGCATCAGTGGCGACACCTGCGCCGTTCTCGTTGCCCTTGACCGGCAAAGCCCGGACATCGCCCAAGGGGTGAACGATGACACGGCAGGTCATCACGCCGGAGAAATCGGAGCGGGCGACCAAGGACTGATGTTCGGCTTCGCCTGTAATCACACGCCGGAATTGATGCCGCTGCCGATTGCATTGGCGCACCGCATTACAAACCGGCTCACCGAAGCGCGGTTCCAGAAGGAAGTGAACTGGCTCCGTCCCGACAGTAAAAGTCAGGTAACGATTGAGTTCGACGGACAAAAACCTGTTCGGGTGGACACCGTCGTTATTTCAACGCAGCACGACCCGTCGATTGACCAAAAAGGCATCGCGGATTGGGTCATTCCGAATATCGTCGAACCGCTGCTGCCGAAGGACTTGGACACAAAGAACGTTAAGTATTTTATCAACCCGACGGGCAAGTTCGTTGTCGGCGGTCCGCACGGCGACTGCGGTTTAACGGGGCGGAAAATCATCGTTGATACTTACGGCGGCTGGGCATCGCACGGCGGCGGGGCGTTTTCCGGCAAAGACCCGACGAAGGTGGACCGTTCGGCAGCGTATGCGGCGCGGTACATTGCGAAGAACATTGTTGCTGCCGGTCTTGCCGATGCCGCCGAAGTGCAGTTGGCGTATGCTATCGGCGTACCGGAACCGGTGAGCATTTTGATTGATACCCGCGGCACCGGCAAAGTAGATGAAGAGAAGTTGTCGAAAGCGGTTCGGGACATTTTCCCGCTGACTCCGAGCGGCATTATCAGAACTTTGGATTTGCGCCGCCCGATTTATGCGAAGACGGCAGCGGGCGGACATTTCGGACGCTCCGATGCCGATTTCACTTGGGAAAAGACGGACAAGGCGGACGCTTTGAAAAAAACATTCTGACGGTCAGCCGGAATGTCTGAATCAGCGGAACAGCGGGATTGAATGAATCCCGCTTGTTGAATTTCCGAGTGTCTATTAAAACAGCATTTCTTGCAAAATAATACAACAAAACAATACCCATGCGGTTTAGTAGGTTTTATTTTTGTATCATTTTCGAGCAGGCGGCGTTAGCCGCCGTTTTTTTGCGCCCTGTAAATTAAGCACGATAAACGAATTTCATAAAAAACGTGAAATCTCCCATTCATTGGCACGGGAATTGCTAATGATTAGTATTGACCCACTGACCAGAGCGAAGTATTACTACTCCCATAAGCAACGTTTTTTCTCCGTATCAGACACGTCCATACCTGTCAGACACGTCAATACTTTCTGGTGTTTGGTGCTGTGAATGGTTCACAGCACAATAACTCGTACTGCCGAATGCTTTATTTTGCACAGTGCTTTATTTTGCACAAGGGCAGCCCACACCTTTCTGAATAAGGAGAAAGAACAATGAAAACGCGAAATCTGTCTGTCTGTCTGTCTGTCTGTCTGTCTGTCTGCTGACGGCTAACGCCAACGCGGAAATCCTCACGCTGCAAAACTTTACCTCCCAAGTGCATACTTACACCTCGGTCACATCTCCCTCCCAGTATGTGAACGGACAGTGGGTCACTGTAACCACTAGAAACTATGGTGACGGTGTTGGTTCCACGGATATAGGCGTTGCTGACGATGGACTTGGCGGAGTTTGGAGTGTGGCAGCACTAGAAACCTACCCGATCACCGGTCATTTTGCAAACTCGCCAGCATCACAGGCTACAGAAAATTATGCCCAAGTAGTTCTGGATGGTTTTGCTGGAAAACTTTATGAAAATACGTACAGCGGTGTCCGCAATATCTCCACCGCACAGTTGACAACGATGTCCGAAGCCACTTCGGCACTGCATTGGTTGACCGGTGCTAATGCAGGAAATGGCGGTGAAGCCCAGATAGGGTATTACGCTTTCCAATATGCGTTTGATCTCGAGGAGTCGCCTATTGGGTTATCTGCAGCCGACCCTAATTATGCGGATGTGGACTTGAAGGTGCTTCTCAATTTCACCCTCGGTTCCGACGACCACGTTGAGGCAGTTTTTCTGAATGGCTCGCTGCTCAAATCCTATTTGCCCCTTGAAGGAAATAATTATGGGAAGGAAGATTGGCACGACGGTTCGTCCATAAAAGGATATTTTGAGTTAGATACCGATTGGCTTAACATTGATGGCGGCAATGCTTTAACGTTCATTGTTCATAACGACGGTCACGGTGGACAGGCGGCGGGCTACAGCGACGGTTCCAACGCTTTTGGCTTTGGCGCGACAGGATCTATTGCACTTTCGACTACTGTTCCCGAAGGTTATGATGACTTCGGCGACGGCGGCAAGCCGGAAACCCCGTCACCGACTCCCGAACCGGCAACGATGTTGATTTTCGGTATTGGAATGGTTGGTGCCGGTTTGGTTGCCAGACGGCGGGTGAAGAAATAACCAACTTAACGAGTTGATTCAAGCGTTCCGACAAAAGCGGGAAACAGTGTTTCCCGCTTGTTTTTTTAGAAGCAACGATTAAAAAACCGGAAAAAACTACGGAATTTGAAGTCCGTATTTTCCGTTATTCCGTGTATTCTGTAGTTTTTTACAGCCGCTCGATTTCTTCGACGGGCAATTCGGTAATTTCGGAGATGTCCGAAAGTTGATAACCCTTCGCTTTCATACGGCGGGCATCTTTTAACCGTCCAGATGTTTCGCCCGCTTTCCTTGTATCGTTGACTTCTAACTTTTGATAGAAGTCGAACATT
>JAISJZ010000042.1 GCA_031261125.1 Planctomycetaceae bacterium
CACACAGTATTCTGAATCTACTACCCAAACGGGACGATTTTCACCAATTAGGCATCTTAAAACAATAACTCACCCAAAATTTGTTCAAAAACGACGAATTTTCGTCTCTTTTACCTTGCAAATGGTGGTTTTATTGTTTTACAGTGCCTTACTCGTTTTGCTTGACTTCTGAAAACTTGCAGCCGGACGAGTTGCCCCCCTTGTTTTTTCTGCGGACGGGAGTACAATGCTCTCCTGTAAATTTTGGTGAAAATTTCACAAGGAACAGAACGATGCCCAAGCAGAAGACGCACAAAGGAATCAAAAAACGGTTCACGTTGACAGCGAACGGCAAGGCAAAACACCGGCACAGCGGTACCAGCCATTTGGCGTACCGCCTGACAAAGAAACAACGCCGGAATCTTCGCGGCACGACCGTTGTCGGAACAAGCGAAACGAAGAGAATTGTCCTTGCCTTGTTACCGTCCGAATGATTGGTTAATGAGCGGAAGACAGTGTTTTATGGTTTTCCGTTCTTACGAACCGGGTTGTAACGTTCCGCGCCGTTGCGGAAGACCTAGCGTCCGTTAATTGTTAGCGGCGGAACTTGTTCCGCAGAAAGAGAAACAGCGATGAGAGTATCTTACGGTGCCGCCAGAACGAAGTCCAAACGGCGGTTATTCAAGCGGGCGAAGGGTTTCCGCAGCGGGCGCGGCAAACTGCTGCGTACAGTCAAAGAGACGATTTTGCGGGCGAACCGGTACGCTACCCGCGACCGCCGTGTCCGTAAACGGGAATTCCGGGCATTGTGGATTACCCGTATCAATGCCGCAACCCGGCAGTTGGGACTGCGGTACAGCGAATTCATCGCCGGTTTGAATAAGGCAAAAATCACACTCGACCGGAAAACGCTTGCTGAAATGGCGGTTAATGATGTTGCTGCGTTCACCAGTGTTGTTGAACTCGCCAAAAAAGCATTGGGAAAAACGTAATTGTGTGAACGGCGGCATTTATGCCGTTTTCGCTATGCAGCGTCCGGTACGGGATATTCGTATTGTTCTGCAAACGATTGGTTCAGCAGGAACCGGACGATAATCCGCCGGACGACGACGGACAAGTATGTTGTCAAACTGCTGCGTTCCTTAAACCGGCGGAGAAGAGCATATCGGTCGTGCGACAGAGCGGCAAACACGTTTTCGCAAAGCGTGTTCCGGTCTTCGATGCTCAATCGGAATTCCCGTTTCAGTACGGTGTAGTCGATAAGATGCAGTACGAGACCGAGAAAGCGGTCAACGAAATCTTCCCAAGCCCGTTCTTGACCGTCCAGCAGCCGGGCAAGCAGTTCGCGGTCTAAATCGGCAACGGACATATTCTTTTCGTACATATTTTTTGCCGTGTTCGGCGGCGTATTTGCGGTTGTTAAAAATTCCGATATAATACCGTAATCATTTTACGCGTTTCAGTAAAGAGCAATAACGTTGCGTTTTTTACTGCAAATTTAATTTACAGGAGTTTTCGATATGGATAGTGTTCCGATGACCCGTGAGGGATACGACAGAATCAAAGGCGAAGTGGAGCGGCTGGAAAACGAAGAGATGCCGGTTATTCTCGAACGGCTCGCTAATGCCCGCTCCGAAGGCGACCTGAAGGAAAATGCCGAGTATCACGGGGCGCGTGAAAGTCAGGGGCTTCTTCAAGCCCGAATCAATGATTTGAAAGCAAAACTGGGAGCGGCAGTGATCATCGACCCGTCCACGATGCCGCAGGGAGAAATCCGTTTTGGGGCGAAAATCACGGTGCAGAAAGCCGGTTTCAAGAAAACGCAGGAATACACGCTTGTCGGTGCCGGCGATGAGGATTACGACAGCGGTAAAATTCCGGTAACCAGTCCGCTTGCCCAAGGATTTCTTGGCAAAAAGAAAGGCGATACCGTTCAAATTCAGGTTCCCAAAGGGCTGCAAGAGTTCACTGTCCTTGAAGTTGTTTATGAGTAATTCAAACTATTTTTAACAGATAGTTGAGGGCAGTTTAAGGTTAGAAAAGATGTCTGATTTTCCGAATTTTGTCCGCCGCAATATACCGTTGGCGATGTTAACCCGGCTGCAATTAGGCGGCACGGCGGAGTTTTTTGCTGAACCGCCGGACGAAGCGGCGTTGGAAGGACTATTGAAACAGTGCCGCGGTGAAAAAATTATCCGGGTTCTCGGTACCGGTGCCAATGTGTTGATTACGGCGGAACAACTCGGCGGCATCGTGATTGCCCTGACGGGTCCGGCATTCTGCGATATTCGCATCGACGGAACGCAAATCACCGTCGGTGCCGGCGCGCGGTTAAGCCAAGTTATTACGCGGGCGGTGTCGCAGGGTTTGTCCGGCATCGAAGGTCTTATCGGTCTGCCCGGTACGTTCGGCGGGGCGGTTCACGAAAACGCCGGAACGAACAACGGCAGCATCGGACAGCGGATTGAGAGTGTTTCCGTTATTGACTTGTACGGCAAACCGGCGGTACTTTCCGGCACGGATTTGGAATTCTGGTTTCAGACCGGTCAGTTTGACAATGCGGTGATTGTTTCGGCAGTGCTGCAATTAGAGCAGGACGATGCGGCGGAATTGACGCGGCGGATGCAGAAGCATTGGATATTCCGTAAGGCGAAGCAGCCGGCGGGAGAACTGCCGTCGGCAATGCTGTTCAAAAATCCGCGGAGCGGATTGCCGGCGGAGGAGTTAATCGTTCAGGCGGGACTGAAAGGAACGAAAATCGGCGGAGCGTTGATAAGTGAACGCAATGCGAATTTTATTTTGGTTGAACCGGAAGGAACGGCAAATGATGTGCTGCGGCTTTTACAATTCGTTCAGGACGAAGTGCGGAAGTTGACCGAGATTGAATTGGAATCGGCAATCGAGGTTTGGTGAACGGTTTAACCCCTGTACTAAATGAGTATTACACGCATATCCATTTCGCTTGAAGAAAATATCGGTGAACAATTCGATGCTTTAATCGAACGTCAGGGATTTCCGACGCGTTCGGAGGCGGTGAAACACCTGATTAAACAAGCACTTGTGAACGAAGAATGGAAGAGCGGCGGAGAAGTCGCCGGTGTCATTACCTTGATTTACGACCATCACAAGCCGCAGATTCTTCAGCAGATTACCGAAACGCAGCACGAGTTCGGCGAAGCCGTCGTCTGTTCGCAGCACGCTCATCTCGACCATCACAACTGTATGGAGAACATCATTGTCCGCGGAAACGTTGCCGACATTCAAAAACTGCATAAAGGACTGGCAGCCGTTAAAGGAATGAAACACGCTGTTCTGTCAATGAGTACCACCGGAAAAAATGTTAACTGAAATGATACGATTGTTCCTTCTGCTTGTTTTCGTTTCGTTCACCGTACCGCTGTTTGCGCAGGAACCGGCGGCACCAAAGTTGTTTGACCCTGTTGCTGTTAACGGGAAAATTTTCGACGGGTGGGACAAACCGAAACTGCTGCTCGTCTTCACCGGCTTTATGGACGGCTATGTCGAACCGTGCGGCTGCGCCGGTCTCGAGCAAATGAAAGGCGGCTTAAGCCGCCGGCTGACGTTTTTCAACGAATTAAAAGCGAAAAACTGGGACGTGTTCCCGATTGAGGCAGGCAATCTCAACAAGGGCTTCGGCAGTCAGGAGGAATTGAAATACAACTTTGTAATTGACGAGGCACTCCGCAAAATGAATTACGAAGTAGCCGGTCTTGGTCCGAAGGAGTTGCTTTTTCCGACAGATACGCTGATACTATACCTTGTTGATTCTCCCGGAGTGCCGCGGCGTTATACATCGGCAAACGTTGCCGTGATGGAATTCGACCCGGAGTTCACCGCCCCGTACCGGGTCTTTACCAAGAACGGCATCAAAATCGGTGTTGTTTCCGTCGTCGGCAATTCATTTCTGAAAGATGTTCACAACACCGAGATTCTGCACAAAAGTCCGATAGAAGGATTAAAAGAAATCCTGCCGAAACTAAATGCCGAAAAATGCGGCAAGAAGGTTCTGATTATTTACGGCACAACGGAGGAAGTCAATCAGATAGTCAAAGAATTTTCCGGGCAGTTTGACTATATTGTTCCGAGCGATACGCCTGCCGAACCGCCGCTCAAACCGAACACATTAAACGGCAGTATGCTCATCGAAACCGGCGAGAAAGGTAAGTTTGCCGTTGCTGTCGGTTTGTACGACAACCCGGAACAGCCGTTCCGTTATCAACGTGTTCCGCTGGATTCCCGGTTTAAGAATTCTGCCGAAGTGCTGGCGATGATGCAGATGTATCAGGAACAACTGAAACAGACAGGGCTTGCCGGTTTGGGCATTAAACCGATTCCCGACCGCCGGACGGACACACAGGGCAAATTTACCGGTACAAAATCGTGTGCGGACTGCCACGAAGAATCGTACCTTGTTTGGAAGAAGTCGAAACACGGCAACGCTTGGCAACCGTTGAAAGAGAAATCGGTCCCGCCGCGGAACTTTGACCCGGAATGTATTGCGTGTCATACGGACGGCTGGAACCCGCAGGAATTCTTGCCGTATCAGCACGGATACCGGAACGAAAAGGAAACGCCGGAGTTGGTGAACGTCGGCTGCGAGTCGTGCCACGGTCCCGGCGAGAATCACATTAAAGCGGAACAGGGCAGCGATGCGGTGCGGCAAGAATTGCTGCGGAAGGCATTGCGTCTGCCGCTCGAAAACGGTGTTGCGAAAAAACAGTGTATTCAGTGCCACGACGGGGATAATTCGCCGCACTTCAACTTTGAAACGTATTGGCAGAAAATCGTCCACAAAGAAAAAGAGTAGTTCTGCTCATTTTTTCCGCAGCCATTGTTTTATCGTGTCAATCAGTTGTTTTGCATTGACCGGTTTGCTGCAATACGCATCCATACCGGCGGTAAAGCAATGCTCTTTGTCTTCGTGTGTTGCATTTGCCGTCAACGCAATAATCGGAATATGCGTTTTTTGTTTCTTTCTGATAAGTTCCGTTGCTTCAAAACCGTCCATCTCCGGCATTTGGCAGTCCATTAAAATCAACGAAAATTTCTTGTTTTCAAATGCTTCGACCGCCTGTTTTCCATCTGCCGTAATTTCAAATTTGAAGCCCGCCTGCGATAGAATTTCGCTGACAACGATTTGATTGATTTTGTTGTCTTCCGCAACGAGGATAAGCGGTTCATCAACAACAGCGATTTGCGGCGGCGGAGAGGAAGGTTTCAACCCGATATTGCCGATACCGAATTTGTCCCGCTTATGCTTCTTCTCCCGCAGCAAGCCGCCGGGGCTAACTTTTTTCTCCGTTGAATTTTGCGGCAAATGCGGTTTCAACTTGCACGAAACGGCGACCATATTCCGGGGCGTACCATTAGAATTGAGTGATGCGGCAATGCCGAACGGAATCGTGAACCAGAATCGCGAACCCTTTCCTTCTTTGCTTTCAACACCAATTTCGCCGCCCATCAGATAAACGAGTTGCTTGGAAATGGCCAAGCCCAGTCCGGTGCCGCCGTACCTGCGGGACAACGACGCATCTGCCTGTGAAAACGAATGAAACAGCCGGTTCATCTGTTCCGGCGGAATACCGACACCGGTATCAATCACTGAAAATTTAATAAGCACCGATGACGGATTGGATTTCACCGGTTTGTTGAACGGCGATACCGTTGTCGTCAGGTAGATGGGAGGCACCTCCTTCGCCGCTGAACCGGCATCTAAATGGTTTTCTATTTGTTTTGCGGTAACAGAGACGCTGCCTTTTTCGGTGAATTTCAAGGCATTGTTCACCAGATTCAACAGCACTTGCCGGACGCGGATAGGGTCGCCGTTCACCCAATTCGGTATTTCCGTCAAAAATTCGCAGTGCAGGTCGAGTCCTTTTTCGGCTGCTTTCGGCTGCATCATACCGAGAGCAGAACTGACCAGCGGCGGCAACTCGAATTCGATATTTTCCAGTTCCAGTTTTCCGGCTTCAATTTTCGAGAAATCGAGAATATCGTTGATAAGCGATAAAAGATGTTCGCCGGAGGTGTACAGCAATTTAGCATATTCCAGTTGTTTGGCGGAAAGTTGCGTTTTCTGCAAGAGGCCGGAAATACCGATGATGCCGTTGAGCGGTGTTCGGATTTCGTGGCTCATATGGGCGAGGAACATTGACTTGGCGGATGCTGCTTGTTCGGCAGCGATACGATGCGATTGTTCCGTTAAATCCTGAATGCAGACCGCCATTATGTGTCCGCTGTCAATTTCGATGAGGTCGCAGTACATATCCGCCGGAAACAGCGAATTGTCCCGCCGCAGAATTTCGCCGATAATTTTCAGCGACTTTTTCTTGTTTAAGCGGTGCCAGAATACCTGCCAATTTTTTTTTTCAGCGGGACCGAATTCCCAAATGGACCTGCCGATAATCTCCTCGGCGGTATCGTAGCCGAATATCCTGACGGCACATTGATTGACATAAAGGAAGTATCCTTCATCCGAAACGTGGCAAATCGGCACCGACAGGTGGTCAATCGCCTTCTGCATAATTTGCATCGTTTGTTCAGACCGGATTTGAGCGGTGATGTCCCGCAGCGTCCAGATTTCCGTTTCGCCGGTTTCTCCTAGTCCGGTTTGAACAACACGTCCGGCAATATGGCAAATCCGTCCGTCCCGCAAATGAATGATCCCCTGCCTTTGCTGCCGGCTTTTTCTGACTCCGGCAACAATACTAAGAAAATTATCAACATCAAGTATCCGTTCGCTGTAAAAACGGTGAACAACTTCAAGCGGTTCGTTGTACCGTAACTGTTCCCAGCCGGGAATAAAAGAGGAATAGGCAGCATTGGCAAACGGAGTTTCGATACCGTCCGTTAAAGCAAGAATGCCGTCGTGAGTGGAATTGAGAATTGCGTCAATCAGTTTATGCTGATATTGCAGCGTTTCTTCCCGCCGGTACTGATCGTCAATATCACGGGCATATTCAACGGCGTAATTGATTTCACCGGTTTTCGGGTCGGGAACCAGAAAGGTTATTAATTCAAACCAGCGTTGATAATGCTGATTAAAATAAATGTGAGTGTGTTTTTTACCGTCCTGAAATGATTTCAGACACGGACAAAAACTGCACGGTCCATCTTGACCGGTCAGTGCTTCGTAGCATTTTTTCTTTCCCGGATATTGTTCGTCAACCCACCGCTGCGCGACCGTATTGACTCTGCAAATATTCAGTTCTCTATCGAGGATAAGGAACCCGTCGTCGATTGAGTCAAATAATCCGTCGAGCAACCAGTGCGGTTCAAACGAAGCGGGCATACAAGGCACGTTGTGGGTTGGATAAAAACACATCACCTCCCGTCATACTAACATATCGGTACCCCGCCGGCAAGCGGGGAAGGTGTTTTTACCGTTCAAACAGCGTAAAGTCCTCGAAAAGTCCGTAGCCGATGGTATCATACGCCGCGCCGCTTGGCTGATGTTCCGGGGCGTGATGGAAGTTGCCGGGCCACGCACTGCCGCGCAATTTTCCAGTGTGGTGCGGTCCCAGCAAATTCTTTGGCGTACCATAAACAATGACCGAAATCTCGTTGTCGCCCTGCTTGACGAAATCCGTAACGTCAACCCAATACGGTGCCGAAATCACGAACTCGACCGGCTTGGAATTGACAACAACCTGCGCCGTTGCTCCGTACCAATCGTTCAGTTTCACGGTATATCGTTTCGCCGGATCGAGTTTTTCAATCTTGAACGTTTGGGAATATTCGACCTTCCCGGCGTAAAACGGCAGACCTTGCCGGTTCCACCCCTTGTTTGCTTCGTTGGCATCATACAAACCGCTGCCGTCTGTGAGATACTGTGCCTTGCGGTTATGAGAATCGACAACCAATTCGCTTGACGCTTTAACCGTAACGTTTTTAATCGGAACAAGTTTATCTCCGTCGGCAACAAGAAATTGAACTTCCGCTAAACCGACAAAACCATTGTCCGGCGGAGTAATTCCTTCTGCGACGGGATACGTTGTTCCTTTGAGATTCGATAAAATCTTAAACGACACTTCGGAAACGGTTTTGTCGAGTGTTACATCGGTTGGTAAACCGCTAGTAACGAGCGGGAATTTGACCTGATGGGAAAAATCCGCACCGCTGGTAATCTCGATAGATTTTGCGCCCCGGCTTTGCAGATTTCTTTCGTTATAATTCCAAATTCGAATTACCTTGATGGGTTGCGGTTTATCAAACGTGAACGTCAACGAAGGTGAGCGGTCATCGGCAATGCGTCCCGGTCGGAAACCAATACCGCTGGAAAGCCACGCAACCTGTTCGAGTTCGTGGCTGTGCGTAATAAGAGGTATGCGCGTCTCTGACGAGAGCGTCAGCGGCTTCGGTGGTGCAATCACGAAACCTTTGTCGTCGCCTACCACTGAAAAATCGCCGAGCAGATACGCCGGTTCGAGTTCGTGTTCTATCGTCATCGGAGAGGCAACGATTTTCACCGTGTTTTCGCCGGGTTTGGCAACGTTCGATAAATCAATCTTGCCGAACGCCTTGTCGAGATACCATTCACCGGGTATCGGCTTCACTTCCGTATCGTTGCAGTAAATTTTGTATAAATCGGGGCGTTCGATGACGATGGATAACCCGGAAGTTACGGGAGTACCCTTCACTTCCGGCTCTTTTGCTATTGTGAAATGATACGTTGCTTCAAAGTCGCTGCCTGCCGGAAACTTTTTCGTAATCAATTCGTCTCTGAATTGCACTTGGCTGTCCCAGGGATTGCCCGCCGGCAAACCGTGCTTTTGGAAAATGAATCGGTTCGCCGCCCAAGTATAAACGTCCTTTTTCTCTTCATCGCCGACTTTGACATCGACGTAATCCAGCGTCAAAACGTTGTCGTCCAAACGGCGGATTTTCGTCTCCGAAAGAGCCGGAAGTGTAGCGGCAGTAATCATTCCTGCCCGCGAAACTTCCGGGTTCACCGGGTTCAGAAAACTGTATTTTACTGCCATTGCAGCTCGCTGTTCATCGGTTTCATCGGCGGTTCTTTCCCGAAGAAAGTAAACAACGCTTCCCGATGGGGGTAATACAACGGAACTGATTCTTTTTTCCGCAATACAATTTCCCGTCAGCAAGTCCCACTGTTCGAGAAGTGTTGGCGGATCGAGATTGACCGTAATCTCTTTATCTTGATTGGAATTGCAAAGGAAGAAAATATCACCGCCGTCCAAACTGCGACGATGATGAAACACGTTTTTCACGCCGGGTTCGGTCGAGAAAGTTAAGCCGCTCTGTTTCGTTCGGTCTTTGGCAGTAAAAACGGCATCTTCCGCAGAAACCCGAACCATTGAAGGAAACGAATATTTCGATTTATCGCCATCTTTTCGAGTTGGAAAATCGCCGATACAGAGAAGTTTTCCGCCGAGTTGCGAATACTCATTCAATAATTCCGCCGTCTTGCCATTCAAATTTTCGGTGTTCGGCGGCAGAATGACGAGGTCGTAGGACGCTTTGCCGATTTCAAGGCGGGGCAAGCCCGCGCCGCTAACATTGACTTTACTGTGCCGCTTGAGGATGTCCTCGGAAGCCAAATCGTATTCGACTTGAGCGTTTTCCAGAGCGTTGACAAAATCGGTGAACGATTTGCCGATTTCGTTCAATTTCGGATCGCCCTGATACATCCACGCCGTTGTTGTCGGTTCGATCACAACAACGCGATTGATCTGCCGACCTTGCGACAGAGCGTAAGAGAGCCGGGTAAAATAATCTTCCAAGACGTGATAACCTTCGAACCACGGCGCATGGTACGAAAACGATTGCGGATGATCGCGCTTGCGTGCGCCCCGGATGGTTACGTAAGAAATATGTTCGTTGTTCGTGTTCACACCCAGCACGTAGGACCAATCGCCGAGCCGCTTCATATCCTCGAAACGCAAGTCCCAGCCGCCGGCACCATAATTCTCTGAAAGTGTACGGGAATGTCCCATTTGATTCGCAACCGATGCCAATTCCTTCACGCTGCGAACGTTGCCGAACTGCGCGTTTGGCGAATCGCCGTTATAAGTATTCATCAGCAAATCGATGGCGGGACGTTGATGCCAAGCGTACATTGCCATATTGTCGGGACCGTGCGACGTATTGGGCCAACCGTGTTCCCAATAATGTCCCGTTAATTGCAAGTTATATTTTTCGCTGCGTTCGAAATACGGTTTCGCCCAGTTTTCGACGAACAGATCGAGAATAATCTGCTGATAATTATGCCGAACTTTTTTCCATTCGCCCATTGGTTTGGCAAGCGAAGGAAGATTATCAATCAGCGAATAACCGAAACGTTTTTCAAACGCCGCGGGAATTTCATCGTTCCAGGTGATGCCCGACCCGCCGAGACCAAAACCGGAAACAGAACCCGCCGGATGCGGCTCGTCCGTAAAAATCCCCGGAACCCGTTTGCCGAATTCGCCCGCAATTTCGCTTTGCTTGGCATACGCCTCCAGCGTGATGTCGAGAAATTTTTCTGTAACGCCTTTTTTCAGAAGGTCAACGTACCATTTTCCGCCGAACCAGCCGTTTGAGGGCGTGTATTGAGTTTTCGCAATGAGATATTTCTTGTTATCGGGATGCGGCGGCAATTTACCGGCTTTCAACGTTTCGTCCGTAATATTTTTATGACAATTTTTGCACGTCTTTCCA
>JAISJZ010000106.1 GCA_031261125.1 Planctomycetaceae bacterium
CGGCTGCCTTTTGACCCGTCCGCCAAAGGAGTTAAAGTTCGACGATTGCGAACATCCCGATTCGATGGAATCTCTGCTCCGGGAATTGGGAGCGGAACCGGTCGATTGGAATTTCAAAACGGAATGTTGCGGCGCTGGTCTGACGCTTGCCGACGATGCAATCATCGCCGATCTGACGGGCAAGATTCTTCTCAATGCCAAAAAGCATGGAGCGAATTGCATGGTCGTCGCCTGCCCGATGTGCCACGTCAATCTCGATATGAAGCAAAGTGCGATTGAAAAGCGGTACCGTGAAGAGTTGCATTTACCGGTGTATTATTTGTCCGACCTCGTCGGTATGGCACTGGGCATTTCCAAAGAGGAACTGTGCGTGAACAAACATTTTGTTGCGGCGTAGAAACCGGTCCTTTGTCAAGGAGCAATTTTTCCCGATGGCACGCCGTTCCGTTAAAACCATCCGCAATGACGTTGACCTCTCTTCCGTCTTGAAAATGCCGGACGAATTGCCGAAGCCGTTCACACCGCAACTGCTCTTCGGCAGTGATGCTCCGCTGGAATTAGAAATCGGTTCCGGCAAAGGAATGTTCATCCGCAAAGCAGCCGACCAATTTCCGCAGCACAACTTCCTCGGTATCGAAATCGGCAACAAGTTTGCCCGGCTCTGCGCCGCCCGACTGCTGGGACGGGAACAGCACAACGCCGTAATGGTCTGCGGCGATGCGGCATTGATTCTGCAAGAGTATGTTCCCGACGACTTTTTGGAAGCGGTTCACGTTTATTTTCCCGACCCGTGGTGGAAGCGGGCGCACCGCAAACGCCGGATTCTGCGGACGGAAGTGCTGCAACTGATTGAGCAGAAACTCCGTTTCGGCGGCGCGCTGCATTTTTGGACGGATGTTGAGGAATACTTTTTATCAACGCTGGAATTGCTAAAAGAACGCACAAAATTACTCGGACCGTTTGACGTACCGGAGAAAACAGCGGAAAATGAGGACGATTACCGGACACATTTTGAACGCCGTACCCGGCTGCACGGCGGAACGGTGTTTCGATGCGAATTCAAGAGGAACAACGATTGCGGTACGGCAAATGAAAAAAACGGTGAAACAGGTCGAAGGAAATCAGGTCAAACGGGGAACTTGACACAGGCGTAAAAATCGCGGACAATGGACGCTGCTATCGTTCCTCGTTCTTTATCGTATGTCCGCCATCAATATACCGGTTTCAACGCCGCCTGTTCAGCCGAAAACCCGGAGTGAACGTGTTGCATTGAAATCATCGCCGCAGGGTCTCTTTTCACGGGTCTTCGGCGATATGAAACGGAATAATGCCGGAACATTCTTCCTGTTTATCTGCTGCACTGCAATCGCGGTCGGTGTTATCGTCAGGGCGTGGGACCCGCCGTTTGAATTCCGTGCGAACAACGTCATTGACAGGGCAATCGTCTGCAACACTGCCTTTTCGATGCCGAGTCCCGAAGGAAAACGCCTTGCCGCCGATAGGGCGAGGGCAAACGCTATGCACATTTTTGCAAACGACCAGAGTATCACCGTGCAAATTCGGGAGTCCCTTTGGAACAAGATTGCCGAGTTTGCCAACGCCAATTCTTACGACGAACTCGATGCTGCCGGAAAAGATGCCTGGAATATGTTCCTGCGTCCCGGCGGAAAAGGAGATATTCCGCCGGATGTTGACCCGAAAGCAGCATTTCAGACCTTTCGGACGTTTTTCAAAGATGACATCACTCTTGACCTGCTCAACAAACGGCTTCGGCAGGCGTTCACGCCGTTTGAACTGCACGGAACGCTTCAAGCATTGAAATTCGGGGCGGCACAAGGAAATCAGGAACAAATTTTGGTATATCAGAAGGGGAAAATGCCGGACAGTGCCGTTCCGTTTAAGGTGAGCGAAGTGCTGATTCGGGACGGTTCCCGCATCAAAGAAGCGTTGCAGCGGGAGTTAAACAACCCTGTTTTGGTGGAACAACTGTTTAACTGGATTTATCCGAAGTGGAACGACGAGACACTGACAGAAGACCAGAGCGCAACGGCGGATGCACAGAAAAAAGCGGAAAATTCCGTTGGTGAAGTCCGGGCGGAATATGTACCGGGACAAATTTTGGTCGAAGACGACGAGGTGTTGAATCCGCCGCGAATTTTTCTTCTGAAAGCAGAATATAAAGCATTTTTGGCAAAACGCCTGAAAAGCGACCAGGTTCTCCGGTTTCATTCGGTCATTCTCATTATCATCACGTTATTCACGGTTTCGTGGGGGTTCGTCCAACGGATGGAACGCCGCCGTCCGAAAACCGTCAGGGCGTTCGCCGGTTTCGCTTTCGGTATTGTGCTGACTGTTGCGGTTGCAGAATTCTTCCGCGGTTTCCCCTTGACGGGAGCGGAATGGGAAATCCTGCCGCTGCTGCTTTTTACGATGACCGTTTCCATCATCTATTCGTGGGAATTAGCGGTCATTTACTCGGTACTGCTTTCTATTATTTTGGCGTTCACCAGCAGCGGCGGAGGCGATAATCTGCTCATTCTTCTGCTGGGAACATCCGTTACAACGGCAATTCAGTTAGGCCG
>JAISJZ010000149.1 GCA_031261125.1 Planctomycetaceae bacterium
TTTGTTAATAAGAGCGTTCATTGCCGCAACATCGGCGGCATTGGCATCTTGCGGAACAGCGGCTTGAATGACGGGAGCATTAAACGAGATGTCCGCATCAAGCGGTACAAGCGGATTGATGCTCAACATTTCGCGGTTTTCAAGGGTTTCAAGTTGGAGGGTACGGTGTTGTTCTTTGTTCATTGGAGTTGAAAAGGGTTAGCCGTCAGCACACCGCACGCCGTATGACGCGGCAATGCGCTAATGGAAATTAAAAAAGTATCGAATGACGATAAAATCAACAAGTTCGTTGCACGGAATAATTACTCATCAACAATGACCGGTCGGAAACCGACGTTCATTACCTTCTGCCACGGTTCATACACGACCCTCGCAGCAGCACCGGCAACCTTCGGGCGGTCTTTCCAAGAGCCGCCGTGAGCCGTAACTTTGCCCTGCGGCGTGCGGTCGGCATCCGGTATCGTCCATTCCCAAACGTTGCCGATGACATCATACAAGCCCCACGGATTCGGTTCGTACTGCTTGACGTAATCGACAACGAACCACTTGTCCGTGAACCGGTTGTCCCGCAGCGGAAATACCGAATTTTCTCCGTAAGGCCGGCGTTGGTGGACAGTGCTGCCGTTCTCCCAAGACGTGTAGGTCGTCTCAACTTCTTTGCCGGACAAGTTGGCATACTTGGAGAAATCAGCGTTCCGGTCGCCGTACCAAAACGGCGTTGCGGTTCCGGCGCGGGCTGCCCATTCCCATTGTGCTTCGGTCGGCAAACGGGATATTTCACTTCGTTTCCTGTCCCGCTCCTTTAACTGTTTTGTCAACCATTCGCAATACTTCTGCGCTTCTTCAAACGAAACGCGGGCAACCGGCTGGTCAGGATGATTCGCAATATAACCGGGAACAATGTGGTCTTTGCCGTCTTCCCGCAGGTACCGGGTATCGTGCGCCGGGTCAAACACCGCATATTGAGCATTCGTGATTTCTGTTTCGGCAATCCAAAACGGTTTCCCGATTTTCACGATTTGCCGTCTTTTTTCATCCGGCATCGAACTGTCCAACTGACCGGCAATGTATTCTCCTGCCGGAATTTTGATGAACGTGATTGCCTTGCCGGTTCCCAAGTCAACCTTCGGCTGTTGTCCTGCCTGTTTCTCCGGTTCGAGGTACGGCGGGAAACCTCCGCCCGGCAGCGTATCAGCAGCAGCGGCGGCAGGTTTCGGCGGCGGGGGAAGTTGAACGGTTAACTTTTCGCCCGCACCATTGGTACCGGGGCTGAATGTTTTTGCGTCAAACGGGAAATCGGCAACCTTCAAATTATCCGTTGTCTTGAACATCGGCATTATCTTCGTGAACTCTTCGGCGGACAATTTCCTGACAGGCGGCAAGTTGCTCTTACTAACCGTTTGTAACGCTTCCCTGTATTCCGCTTCGGGGTTTGTGTCCAAACCGGCGTAAAGTTTTTCCAATTCGCTGCGCCGTTTTTCCATTTCGGGATTGACCCATTGACCGCGGTACGGAACGTTCAAGTCAATCCAGGTATTGATTTTGTCCCAATCCTCTGACGCAAGTTTCACACCGTAATGTTCGCCCTTCTCAAATTTCTGAACGAATTCGCTTACCGAGGCGTGATAATCCATCGGCACCAGAATATCAGGGTCGGGTTCCGGTCCCGTCCGCCAAAAAAACGGATTAAACGCCGAATAGGACGTATCTGTCCGCCAATCACCGCTCTTGTGCGCCTCGAACGACGGCAACTTCGGGTGTTCCTTTTTCACGTCATCGTTGTGGCACTTGATACATTTTGCATCAAGAATCGGCTGAATTTCCGCCTCATAGCCGAACGGTCTTGCTTTCCCGTAAAACGGCGTGATTTCACTCGGCGCACGGTTCGCCGCTTTCACGGTTTTGTTCGGCGTAACATCCAGCGGCGATTCGTGGCAGCCGATACACGCTTGCTGTTCGCCCGGCATACACACTGTCCAAGACCGCATCACTTGAACCGCTCTGCCGTTCTTGTCCAGCACTTGTATCGAAATCGGCGTGTTGGCGGGAACGTTGAAACTTGCCGAACCGTCTTCTTCAACCGGTACCGTACCGAGAATCCGTTTGATGTCCCAACTCGACACCATACCGACGGACTCGTGTCCGCCGCTCTTTCGGAAACCGAAGTGATACGCAAAAATCCGCAGCGATTTCGCCGTTCCCCGCGGTACCCCCTTCAAGCCGGGACCGGCGTAAACATCGGTAATGAACATTGACCCCGTTTTACTGTCCGGGTCAATCAAATCGTTGCGCACCAGCGGACGGGAAACCGGCTGCAACGGAATCGGCTGCAACAACGAATCGTTCGGCAATTCCAAAATCGGCGTAATGTTATCGAACCGGTCAACGAGATACAGTCCAAACGTCCGTGTATCGGAACGTTTCATACTGACGAGATAATAATTTTCGTTCAACGGATACGGATAGACGAACCGGTACTTTCCGGTGCCGCCTTGGTTGTCATAAACATTACCGACAACGTTTCGTCCCCAACCGGGAATTTCCTGCACACAGCCGGTTTCTTCTTTCGGAAAAATCCGCGGATACATATCGAAATGCGTCAATTCTTTTGCCCATTCTTTGTTTATCGGGTCGTACCGCACCGGATATTTT
>JAISJZ010000152.1 GCA_031261125.1 Planctomycetaceae bacterium
GGTATCGACCTTTCCGACGGCAAACGGAAAACCGTTGCCGTGATTGGTCCGACCGGTACCGGTAAAACAATGACACTGGCAAAAATTGCCGCTTATTTTCATTTGCAGGAATTCAAACATACGGCATTCATTACCGTTGACCAATACCGCATCGGGGCGGTTGAACAGTTGGCGAAGTACAGTGAAATGCTCGGCTGTCCAATGGAAACGGTGAGCGAACCGTACCGGATGAAAACGGTGCTGCGGAAATTTTCCGATATGGATTTAATTTTGTTAGACACGCCCGGCACGAATCCGCGGAACAAAGCCCGGCTGCAAATACTGGACGCACTGCTGGATGCTGCCGAAGTGGATGAGGTTCATCTTGTTCTTTCGGCGGTAAGCAGTGTTGCGGTGTTAAAAGCGTTGCCGGAACGGTTTGCCCCGCTGGGACCGACGCATTTGACATTGTCGAAATTGGATGAAGCGGTAAGTCCGGCGGACATTTACCATTTTTTGAAGTCGAACAAGTTGCCGCTGCGTTATTTGACAACGGGGCAGAACATTTCCGAAGATATTGAAATTGCCGGTGCTGCCCGGCTGGCAGGCATTGCCGCATCTTAAATGTGAAGTCAACGGAAAATCATTTGCCGTTCACGCTTCGATTTGTTTGTTAATCCATTCATTGAGTTCATTCCAATCGACCGGCGGCAGCGAATCCTTGTCGGGACGGAGTTTTTCCGCTCCTTTGATGTAGATGTGAACAATTTCGTCAGCCCGTTTTGCGGTGTTCCAATTCACCATAACACGGATGCACCGCGGCAATGCGCCGGGAACGTTTAGTTCATTGCCGCACATTAGGGCGACGTTTGTCCAATTCAGTTGCCGGGCGGCGAGGGCGGGAAACACGGCATCGAGGTCGTGCGTTGTCGTGAAATAAGCACTTGCAACGTCATCTGTTTTGATTCCGTTGACGCGAATCATCAAGGCGAGCAGTTCCCGTGTTCCGCGGAGAATTGCCTCGTTTGTATTTTCTTCGACGGTTGTTGCTCCGCGGACACCGCGGCAACAGAGCGTTCGCTGTTCGGGTTCGGCTGTCATCTCGGCACCTCTTAAAAGAAACAGGAAAGTTGCATTATAACCGGCATCGGCGGAGTCGGTCAATAATTTTTGCACCGAAGTTTGACATTAGAATTTTTTTCCCGTAAAATCGAGGGCGGTACAAAGAGTTTGCGAAAACCCGCAAAACAGAATTGCCCTTATGTTAAAAATCGGAACGCACTCATTCGCCAGCCGGCTGTTCGTCGGCACCGGAAAATACAAGGATTACGAAACAATGCGGCAGGCATTGGATATTTCCGGTTCGGAATGTATCACCGTTGCCGTGCGGCGCGAACGTCTTTACGATAAAGAGGGACATTCGCTGCTTGACTTTATCGACACGAGACGTTACACGATTTTGCCGAACACCGCCGGCTGTTTCAGTGCTGACGATGCCGTCCGCGTTGCCCGGTTAGGGCGGGAAATCCTCGAACAAATGGGGAACTGCGGCGCAAGTTGGGTAAAACTCGAATGTCTGGGCGATGCGAAAACGCTGCTGCCTGACCCGTTTGAAACGGTCAAAGCAACGGAACAACTGGTTAAAGACGGTTTTGAAGTTCTTGTCTATACAACGGACGACCCGCTCGTTGCCAAACGGCTGAAAAATTGCGGTGCCGCTGCGGTAATGCCTGCCGGTTCGCCGATTGGGTCAGGGCAGGGAATTCTCAACCCCAATGCCATTCGAATTTGTCTGGAATATCTGAAAGAGAATGACCCCGATTATCCGGTAATTGTCGATGCCGGTGTCGGAACGGCAAGTGATGTATCCGCTGCGATGGAACTCGGTGCCGACGGCGTGCTGCTGAACACGGCAATCGCCGGTGCGGATAATCCGGTGAAGATGGCGGAAGCAATGAAATACGCCTGTCAAGCCGGTTATCTTTCGGCACAAGCGGGACGGATTCCGAAGAAACTTTACGCAACGGCAAGCAGTACAATGGACGGAAGAATCAAGTAATGTCTCATCCTATTCAAATCGGTTTGTACTTCTGCGGGGGGAATAATCCGCTGCTGCTCATTGCCGGTCCGTGTACTTTGCAGGAAGAGTACAACGGCATCATTGCCGATACACTGGCAAGAATGAACGAACGGCTGCCGGTTAACGTTGTGTTCAAAGGTTCGTTCGACAAAGCGAACCGGACAAGTATTGATTCGTACCGCGGTGCCGGTCTGGAAGACGGTCTGAAAATGCTTGACGAAGTGAAGCGGCGAACCGGACTGCCGGTTACGACAGACATTCACGAATCGTACCAAGCGGAACCGGTCGGCAAGGTTTGCGAATTGATTCAGATACCGGCGTTTCTTGCCCGGCAAACGGATTTACTCATCGCTGCCGCGGCAACGGGACGCGCCGTCAATGTCAAAAAAGGGCAATTTATGGCACCGTCCGATATGAAAAATGTTGTGCAGAAATTGGATGCGTCCGGCTGTCAAAACGTGCTGTTATGCGAACGCGGGACATTTTTCGGTTACGGTCGGCTTGTCAACGATATGCAGTCCTTGGTGCTGATGCGGGACTTCGGCGTGCCGGTGTGCTTCGATGCGACGCACAGCGTTCAGGAACCGGGCGGACTCGGCACGTCAACAGGCGGCAACCGGCGGATGATTGAACCGCTCGCCCGCGCCGCCGTTGCCGTCGGCATTGATGCGCTCTTTTTGGAAACGCACCCCGAACCGGAAAAATCGCCGAGCGACGGTCCGAATATGCTGCCGCTGCAACAACTCGAACCGTTTCTGGAACGCATCTTGAAAATCAGGGAATCGGCAAAATGCTAATTTGCCGGCGTTTTCGGCTTTACCGATACCGTTGTTGTGCCGGTGCCGGTCATATTTTGTTCAAGCGTTTTACCGTTCATTTCCATTGCAGTTTCTATTTTCATTTTTATTTCGGAAACCGTTGACGTAGTCCAACCGCTTGCAATGTCCATCAGCACGGTGCTTTCTGATTCAACATTCATTGTCTTGAACGTCATTTTTCCGGCATTTCCGGTGTCGATTTCCTGCGGCTTTTCCGAAAGAATTTCGGATTTCGAGAGAATCACGGCAACTTTTCTGCCGTCAATCGTTTTTACTTCTTTGAGCGTGTTATCCAGATTTGCTTTCACTTTTCCGAACATCGGCAGTTCCGACGTTCCTTCGGATTTCCACGTTTCTCCGACGGCGACCGGCTGTTTCGGCGTTATTTCCCTGCTCATATCTATTGTTTTCGTCATCGACTCGTTTGTCAGTTGCTTTTTCAGCATATCGGCGACCGGCTTCGGATAATCAGGGTTATTGCTCAACTTCTCAAAAAATTCGTCCACTCCTTCGACTTTGATAAATTTACCGTCTTTGTCTGTTGTCGCCGTGATTTTCAAACCGACAGCAACGCCGGCGGCTTTCAACGGTGATTCCGCAGCGTCCGGGGCAGCACTGTCATATTTTAGATTCATTATTGACGACGTTTGATTCATTGCTATCCGGGTAATTTCCATTGCAATTTGCTGTGAACCGTCCGCTTGTTTTTCCGAGACATTTAACGTGATGTACTGCGTTTGCACCGTCTTCATCGGTATCGTTGCCTTGGTACCGGAAACTCCGATGGTCATATCCATTACCGTTTCCTGCACCATTTCGTACTGTCCCGGAACGTGCTGATATTTCAGCGTGTATTTTTCCTGTGCCGCGGCAGTCAGAACAAGGCACAAGACGGCAAAAGACGGAAGAACGAAACGTTTCATCGGAATTCTCCTGAAATAGGACACGGTTGGTCAGAACAAACGGCGATTGTAAATGACCGCCTGCTGTTTGTCAACTGCTCCAAACGGTGTAGGTATTTCGCCCTTTTTCTTTGGAGCGATACAACGCTTCGTCCGCCTTCGCAAACAGCGTTTGTAAATCGGATGCGTGCCGGGGAAAAAAACTGATGCCGGTGCTGGAACCAATGCGGTACTGTGCTTCTTTCAGTTGCACCGGTTCTTCAAGCGAATGGTAAAGACGCTGCATAACATTCTGCGCTGTCTGCTGCTCTTCGCCCTTATGGCAGGCGCAAACGGCAACAAATTCATCTCCGCCGATACGGGCAGCGGTATCCGATTGCCGCAAAGCGGCACTGATTTTTTTGCCGAATTCTTTCAGCACCGTATCGCCGGCTTGATGTCCGTAAGTATCGTTGACGTGTTTGAAAAAATCGAGGTCTAACACGGCATAAAGGAATGAATCGCCGGAACGGTGCGAACCGGCAACGTACTGCTCCAGACGGTCGCGGAGCAAAATCCGGTTCGGCAACTCCGTTAACGGGTCGTACATCGCTTGCTGCCGGAGAAGTTGTTCCGATTCGTGCAGTTTGCGAATGGACTCGTCCAGTTGGGCAACTGTTGAATTGAACGCTTCGGAGAACTCGCCCATAAAGTCAACACGCTGCGTAAAGTCGCCCGCTGCAACCTGCCGCACCTGCCACGTTAGGTGCCGAAGATTCGCTTGCAGTGTTTTCAGGCAGCCGGCAACCGCACCGCGGATAGTAATGTCTTCTTCCAGATTTCCCTTGGCAAACTTCTCTAACTCCTGCCGAATCTCAATCAGGTCGGAACAGATTTTCAAAAAATCCGCGTTGAATCCGTCCGTACCTTGCACAGGCAGGACGGGAATTGACCGTCCTGTTAAAATCTGTTTCAACATCGCAAGACCAGCGTCGTCCATTAAATCTGGTTCACTTTGAATCGGCACGTTCTATCGCCGGTACACCAGCAGTCAATTTCTTTTGCCTTAAATTCCTTACCGGTGTATTTCAGGAAAATACCGGCAATGAATCCTTCATCATAAGTACAAACCTCGATACCGATGTCCGGCAGCCCGGAACAGTCGAGGTCTTCGGAGACGGTCAGGACGAATTCGCCCTTATCGGGGTCTGCCTTCTCGACACGGAGGATTCCGATGCCGAGTTCTTTCAGAACCCGCTGTAATTCGCCGATGAACCCGTTCAGCGGAAGGTCTTTGTAGTCCTTC
>JAISJZ010000177.1 GCA_031261125.1 Planctomycetaceae bacterium
ATAATAAACATTCTTTTGACATACCGCAGACCGGTCAGCAGACCGTTGCGGCACCGCACAACTTTGAAACGGAAGCGTTGCGTACCCGCCGGGAACCGTTCAAACGAAGCAGTTTTGAACCCCGCCGGGATACGCAAACAAACAAAGAATCCATTCAGTCAGAACCGCCGACGGAAGAATCGGTTCCTGCGGCGGTACCGCCTGCCGCTCCGGTCATCACATCGTTCTGGACCCGGAAACTGCCGTTTAACAAAACGTTTGAACAAACCCGGCTCCTGTTGCTGCTCATACTATTAACGCCGCTGACGATTTTTGCGTTCTACCCGGCGTGGGAAAATATCGTTTATTCGTGGACAAATAAAGTTGACTACGGACACGGCTTTTTCGTTATACCGCTCACGGCGTTGTTCCTCTATCTGCGGTTCGACACCTATCCCGGTACGCGGTACAAAGTAACGTGGCTGGGACTGTTTCCCATTGCGGTTTGCTGTGTGATGCGGCTGTACGCGTCAAATCAATATCTGGATTCTGTGGAAGAATGGTCAATTTTCTTCTGGCTCCTCGGTCTCGTCTGGTTCTTTTACGGAACCCGCGTGTTTATTTGGGCGTTGCCGCCGTTGCTGTTCCTCGTGTTTATGTTCCAACTGCCGTACCGCTTTGAAACGCTGGCAAAACACAACTTGCAGCAGATTGCGGCGCAGTTTGCCGCCGTTCTTCTGCAACTGTTCGGCGAACCGGCAATTCCGATTAAGAATACGATTCGGTTAAGCACAATGGAATTAGGAGTTGAAGCGGCGTGCAGCGGCATCCGCTTCCTTGTCAGTATTGCCGCTTTGGCGGCAGCAGCCATCTTACTGATGCGCCGACCGTGGTGGCAGAACATTTTCGTCGTACTGGTTGCCGCTCCGCTGGCATTGTTCGTCAATGCGGCACGGATTACCCTAACAGGCATTTTACTTGTTCACCTCCCCGGTTTTGTCAATAGTATTACCCCGAAATTACGCAGCCCGTCCGCGGTCGCCGACGAATTGTCCGGCTATGTGATGATTGGTGTCGCGTTCCTGCTCTTTGCCGGATTTCTGTGGTATCTTGGCAAAGTGTTCCAGAGGGTAGAGTACGCTTAAACCGTTAGACCGGAGTATTGATATGTCAGTAGATAATTTTCCGCCACAAGGCAGCAGCGGTACGATGTCGGGTTTTTCCGGCACGCAGACGGGGGTGCCGACGCAGAATCCGCAGTTTTACAGTGCCGCTTATAGTGCGCCTCCGCAGGAAAACCGTCCAAAACCGGAAATTGACTCCGCCGAGTCCGCAAAGATGACTCCGCAGATTCTTATTCTGCTTATCACGACGGGTTTGAAACGGACGTGGAAGTGGGCGTTTCCGACGGGCATTGTGCTGGGAGCGGTTACGTTCGCTGTGATGTATTTGTTGTTTCCGATTAAATACGAAGCGGCGGCGTGGCTTCAGATTCTCTCAGTAAAACCCAAGTTCGTATTCAACGATACAGACGGAGGCGGCAAATATGATTCGTTTATGGCGACGCAGTTTGCAACGTTCAGAAGTCCGTTTATTATCGATAAGGCATTGGAAAATCCTGACGTTGCACGTTTGCCGCTGATTATAAAAGAGAAGGACAAGCGGGCGTGGTTTCAAAAGAACCTAAACGTGTCGCAGCAGGCAAAATCAGAAATGGTTACCGTCAGCGTTTTGACGGAAGTGCCGAAGGATGCTGAAATCATTGTGAACGCTGTGGTTACGGCATTTTTCGAGGATTATGCGAGCAGGTCGAATGACTGGAACGCCCGGCTGTTGACACAGTTGAATCTTGAATTGAGCAGGCAGCAAACAACGGCGAAAATACTGCAAGACGAAATCCGGTCAGGATTGGAACAAGCGGCATCGAAAGGCGGTGCTGCCGGCGGTAAGGAGGGCGGAATAGCCGGCGGATTGGCGCAGGGCGAATCCCTTGTGCGGGATATGTATCTGGGCGAATCGAAACTGTTCGCCCTTCAAGCGGAACGGGATATGCTTCGGGAAACTGCGGAAGGCGGCATTACCATTCCTGATGCAATGCTGGCACAAGCATTAGAAAACGACCCGACGCTTCGGGTACTGCAAACCCGGAAAGAAGAATTGAAGACAATGATGGAAAACGTCAGAAAGAATTTGCCGCGACCGGACGACCCCAAAGTTCTCAATTATCAAGATCAAATCAGGCAGATTGAAAAACAAATCGAGGATTATACCGGCGGTTCGGACAGAACGGCGGTTGCCGACGTAATGCAGCGGCAAATCCGTGTCGGTTTGGAACAGCAAATTTGGGCGAAAGATATGGAAATCAAGTCGGCGGAAATTATGTATCGAAAACTGAATGAGCGGTATAAGGAGCAGTTGTCGAATTCCGTAGAGCGGACAACGAAAAGTGTTGACGTTTCGTTCCAGCAGGAACAGTTAAAACGGGTTAACGGTGTGCTTGACCTGTTGCAGCAGCGGATAACCAGTTTGCAAACGGAAAAGAACGCTCCCGACCAGATTCAACTGCGACGTAAAGCAACGATTCCGACGGAACCGAAAGTCAAAAACCGGCTGCCGCTTGCCGCAATGGGCGGGGCAGGATGTTTCTTCTTCCCGTTTCTGCTCGGCATCGCCGTTGAACGGTTGAGACCGCGGCTGTATCACGTTTCGCAAATCCGCCGCGGAATTCCGTCGGTTCTCATTGGTGAAATTATGGAACCGCCTGTCGCTTGGGTTCACGGTCCGACGTTCCGCAAACGCCTCGCCCGCTATCGGGAAAGCGTACATAACTGGTGTACGCATTTGTTGTTAAGTTATCCGTTTAATCAGTGCAAAACGCTGTCGGTTGCCAGTGTTGCCGGCGATGACGGTAAAACGTTCCTTGCCGTTCAGATTGCCGTCGCAATGGCGCAAATGAAGAGCGGTCCCGTACTGTTAATCGACGCAGATATGCGGGTCGGTCGGCTGCACCTTCTTTTCGGCAACGAAGAAACCGGTGTCGGTTTGGCAGATGTGTTGTCCTTCCGCAACGGTTTCGGCGAAGCGGTCGTTTTGAACGAACGGGAGCCGAACCTGCACCTGTTGTCTGCCGGACAACTCGATGTTTCGCCGTATGAACTTCTCGGCGACGGTCGGTTCCGGGAACTGCTCGACACACTGGAAAGCCATTATTCGCTTATCATTGTTGTTTTACCTCCGGTGGCAAATGCCGCCGAATCGCTGATGATGTCGGCAAGCACAGATTCGACGCTGTTGTGCGTCCGGCAAGGCGAAACCGTATTGGCAGCAATGGAAGACGTGTTCCGCAAATTGGTGAATACCGGAAGCAGGGTTGACAGCATCGTGGTAAAGGATATACCATATTCCCATATGGCAGGTAAAGACGGCGGCTTCGCCGATAAACTTGAACAAATCCGTTTGGCTCATCTGCTGCAATACGCAGATTAACGTACAATGTCCGAAACACAAGACACAAAACCGCAAAGTAATCCCCCCGTTCTTGCCGCTTATACCATTTCTTGGCGTTGGCTGTTCGGCGGACTCCTCGTGCTTCTCCTCGGCGGAAGTGCCGTCGGCGGATTGTATTACGTCCGCTCCATCGGAATGGCTTCGCACGTTTTGAGTATCGTTCAAAGAATGAACGATGAATCCAAGACGCTGAAAGAAAATGGAAAAATAACAGAATCCATACAGGAACGCCGGAATGCCGCGAATTTGTTGAAAACCTACAACGTCAATCACCAAGGCATCTTTGAAATTCAGAAAGAATTAAATACCGTTCTGGAATCTCTCTACACCGATTCCGGTGCCGCGGACAAGGCATTACTCTGCAAGGAATTGATGGATAACTGTAATCAGTTAATCGCAACGCTTTCCTCCGATAAAGAGTCGCTGCCGTACAAAATCCGGCTGATGGAATTAGAATGGGACATCGCCCCCCGCAGCCCGGAAGTGCTGGAACGCGCCAAAGAGGTGATGCGGGTGGAACGGACGGTTAACGACAGGGATAATTATGATGCAATGCGGATGATTACGCGGGCGGTTCTGCGGCGGCTTGAAACATCGCGTTATAACCCGGCAGAGTTCGGGTCAGGATTCCCGGAGCATTTAGACCAACTGCTGGAAAAGGTCTATAATGCAAAAAGAGATGACATTGAAATCGCATCCCTTTATGCCGCGTTTATTATTGATACGAATGACCCGCTGGTTCGGCAAAACGCTTCGGAAAAACTGTTGGCAACCCCGGAGGCGGACCGCCGTCAGACAGCGGTCTCTATCATTGACAATATGGTCAGTATGAATCAGACGAAACCCGAGGCATATCTGACGCGGTTCCGGTTTCGGGCAAAATACACGCCGTCGCCGGTTCTGCCGGACGATATTGACCCCGATTTGAAAGCGGTTTTGAATATCGAGCCGGGCAATACCGAAACGCTGATTTTAGCCGGTATGTATGCGATACAACAATCCGAATTGGCGCAGCAGAACGGCGATAAGGCGAAGGCGGAAGAACGGCGGAAAACCGGCGAAGAATATCTGCGGCAGAGTATCAAGGACAATCCGCTGAACGGACTTGGTTATCAATATCTGGGCGACTATTTGTCGGTCAGCAACAGATTGACCGAGGCAATCGAAATCTGGGAGAAAGGTATCGAAGAAGGACACCATCCGGCGGTTGAAGAGTTAATCGGACGTTTTGTAATGGGGGCGATTGAACTGAAACTGTACCCGGAAGCGGAAAAAGCGGTCTCGGTGATGAGCCAAGTGGTGATGGATGCCCGTCTTCGCCGTCCGGCGGCGGTTGCGCAAATCCGCAATATGGCGACGCTGCTTACGGCGCAGTTGCTTGCCGCCGAAGGAACGTCG
>JAISJZ010000208.1 GCA_031261125.1 Planctomycetaceae bacterium
TATATTATACTCGGTTTCAGTCTGTCGATGGTCTCGTATTTTTACGGACAAATCGGCAGGGTCTTAACCGAAGCAGTTGAAACATTTATGTCACGTTAATTTGCCGGCAAGATGCCGGCAGCGTAACATAATTTAACCCCGCTTTTCAAGGAGGAAAACCATGATGCGGAAAGTTAAAATATCGTGCAATTATTTACTGAAGCCGTTGTTGTCGGCATCGGCGTTTCGATTTTCCAGCAGAATTTAAGTTCGATGACCGGAAACAAAAATTTTCGGAAAAGCTGTCGGAAAAAATTCCTGCCGATTGGACCGATACATTAAAAAATTAGCATCATCTGCAAGCGGAAACAGAGGTATATCGCGGACGATAGATATACCTTTCGCACTTTGAATTTGGGATTTTATATTTTGTAATGAGTCTGTAATTGTTTTCTCCACAGCGAATCAAAAGCCGAAATTCAAAGTATTAAGAGTATACAACGATTCTCGGCGTTAAAGCCGGCTTATGACGGTATCGTAAATTTTTTTACGGCGGTACGGAATGGTATAACGTCTTTTTTTACGCTGCTGAATGTGCGTTTGAATATCTGTTACAGTTTTTTTGATTGGTTCGTTGGCGTGATGGTCGAGATGTTCGAATGGCTTCTCGACAAGCTGCCGCCAATAGATTTACCGGCTGGCTTTGAGGAAGAATTATCGCAGTTGATAAGTTTCGGGATGATTCTTGACCGGATTATCCCGATTCACGAAGCGTTGGGGCTTTTGGCGCTTTACATTTTGATTTTAGTTTGTTTAACGCTTTACCGTTTCGTAAAGAGTTGGATACCGTTTGTTTAATTTGGAGGTCAATTATGTCATTACGAGTCATTCACGGCAAGCCGGGGAGCGGCAAGAGTTGTTTTTGTACAAGTTTGATGATTAAGATGCTGACCGATTGGGCAATGTACAAGGTCGAAAAAGATGAATCCTACCAGCGTGTTCGGCACCGGAATTAGCGGCACAAGAGGACATCATCGGTTTTTTACCGCGGCGTGTGATAACAAAAAAAGGCATTTTGAATCAAAACGATCATATCATGATCGACGGCGAAAAAGATTTCGTGAAACAAGTCGATGTACTGCGCGGCATTTTGTATTTAGGAAGCGGTAAAAAGGTACAAAAATGAGAATATTTGCAACGTTAATTTTAATGCTGCTCTTGACCGGCTGTAAGTCCGCCCCGAAACACGCCGATACGGAACCGTTCGAATATCGTTTCGAAAAGACGAAGGAAAAAGAATCCGTACAAAAACAAGACAAACGCAATGCAACCGTCCGCTTCGACGGCGTGCCGTTTTCGCAGGCAATGAGTATTTTAACGCAGGAAACAAACGCTCCAATCGTTTGGTCTCAAACACTGGATTTAACAACAGCATCGGGAACGTTCGGAGCGTTCCTACGTTGCGGAAGTTTATTTTATCCGGGTCAATGAAGACCATTTCGTACAATTATCTGCCGACTTGCAATTCAACCATATCGATGTATTTTCGTCGGCGTTTAATGTCGAGGAATTGTTCTCGATGTTCGTAGACGGCGATGCGGCAAGCGGCTGGTCAAAGATTTCACAGCGTCCGGTCTATTTTCGTTCGATTATCAAAAGTCGCATGACATGATAACAATTTGGCTGCGTGTTCGCGAGCTGAAAAGCTCTTTATAATAAGTGTTTCAATGACAGAAAAGGAGTTTGATGATGGCTAATGTTCAAGATTACTTGAAGGGTTGGGAGTTTTTGGTGTTCGGTCAAATCGGCGAAGTTCTGCGGATTCCCGATGAAAGAACCGGTGCCGTTTCCCGCTATGTTCGGATTATGGCGATAGCAAAAACGTACAATTTTGAAGTTTCGACGGATGAGGAACTATTAAAGTACGAAAAAGCGGTCGGTCAATTCGTCCGGGCAACAGGTCGGCTGGGTCGGCGTAAAAATACGGTTTTCGGCACGGCACGAATCACGGGAATTATGATGCAAAGCGATGCCGGTTGGAAAGACCCGACCGAAGAAGAACTGCTCGGCGGCTTGGTTTTCGGCGGTTATTGCAAGTGTTCCTATAAACGTACAGGAACGTATGCGGGCAATCCGTTTCAAAAAGTCCAGCTTGCCGTTTTCGGTGAAACGTTTGAAATTGCGAATGTTCCCGATGAAATTTATGAGAACATTCCCGATGCAGTGATGTTCTTCGTGAAGGGACATGCCGAGCCGCGGCTTGCGTCGAATTCGGGCGGCGACCGGGGCGCGGATTTAATTCTGTCTCTCGATAGTTTCCGTACAGATTCGTCGTCGGCTTCGAGCCTTCCGCCGTCCCGGTCTCGTCAACCGCAACCGGAGGCGAAGTCGGCGTAACGGAATTTCGAGAGAGGCAGGAAGCCGCAAACGTACAATAACGTTTGCGGCTTTTTTTGTACGGTTATCTAAAACGCCCCCATTTTTGTTCGCATTGATCCTTCCCTTTTCGGTACGGAAATACGGATAACGCAGTTGACGAAAAACGATGCGGAAAGTTTTCTGGGAGATTGTACGAAAAGACTTTCGGAAGCAACCTGCTCAAGCGGTCTGCGGCGTTGCCGTACAATATTTAAGTTTGCGGTTCAATCCGGTATGATTGTCAAGAATCCGTTTGACGGTTTTGTCCGCGGTTCGGACACAAACGGAGAGCGTCAGTATTATGTTTCCCGTACAATAATCGAAAAGGTTCTTGTGTCTTGCCGTGATGACCGGGAACGTTTGGCGGTCGTACTTGCCAGATTCGGCGGCTTGCGAGTTCCTTCAGAACTTCGGGAACTTCGTTTCAACGATTTTTCTGAAACGATGATAAAGATACATGATGACACGAAAACCGGTTTTCGTGAAGTTCCGTTATTCCGTGAAATTAGAGAGATATTTGTACGATTATCTGGGAAGCCGGACGATTTGATTTTTGACCGTGAATTTTTTAATTGTCCGTGCTGGCGTCGTCTGCTCAATGCCGTCAACCGTTCCGGTGTAGAGTGCTGGCC
>JAISJZ010000281.1 GCA_031261125.1 Planctomycetaceae bacterium
TTCAGACAACGATCTGAACCTTTTTTTAGATTAAAATAGTCATAAACAGGTAATTCCTCTTTTTCAAGATGATTTCTTATGAGTATGTCAGGCGACACATTGGGCGATAAAATCGGTCAGAAATGGCAGGCAACAAAAGGCGTCCTCGGTCGTGGTTGGCAGGCAACAAAAGATGTCGCGGGTCCGAAATGGCAGGCGACAAAAGATGTCATCGGAACGTACAACCCGTACAACTTAACGAAAACCGAGACCTATCAGAAATATAATCCTGCCGGGTTGCTGTTTCGCCCGATGCACGAGGCGGCACAGTTCGGGGAAAAGGTAAACGATCAGTCCAACACAAGACACCAGAAAGTCAAAGCCACCCCGGATCAGGCGTTTGATACGTTGGACAACAATATGCAGGTTGCCGAGGACTCAATAAGAAGCGCGGCGGGGCAGTTGGCGGCTCTCCCGCTTGCAGCCGGCGGCGGTGCTGTTATGAAACACGCGTTGCCGTGGGCGGCAAGATTGCTGCATAAGATTCCCGTTAAAATGAACGCATCGACTGTTGGTTGGACTGCTCCGTGGTTGTTGGGTGCCACTGGTACCGGCATTGACGGCGAGTTGAGCCGTCAAGTCATAACCGTTACAATCTTTGAGACAATCGCTGAGGCGGTCTGGTTTCGATGGATGATTTTGGTAATGGAGTTTGCACCAATCGAAGACGTGCAGGACGTAGCCGGTGTCGATTTATTGCTTCGCAAATTGTTGCAACGGGTCGACGAGCCGTTGCGGCGTAACCTTATCGTTGGCGAGAAAACGCCAAACGGCTTAGGTGGCAGCAAAGGCGGTCTGCTCCGTTGCCGGAATGGCGAGACCGGCAGCGATTCGTTGCGAATGTTGCATTGATTGACCAATCATCGTAAAATAACGCTGGACGAGACGCTTGTCTCCAAAATTCACTTCGATAGCATACTGCGAACTTTAACCATCTTCGCTAATCTATACAAGTTCAAAATATTTGTGTAGATACTATTGATAACGGCGGGGGGCTGAATGAATCGGGATAATCTCAAAAACTTTACCGTGCCAACGCCGCAGGGTCATCGCCCGGATTCAACGGGATTATCCTGTACTTCAGCGTGTATCGTTCCGCTCTCAACCGGAATTCATCGTGCGTCTGCGCTCCCCACGAATCGTCGCCGGCAACACCCATTTGAGCATAATCAATATGGACAATGATGTCCTTGCCCGGTGTCAACTTGTACGGATGGTCGCATTTCTCCAATTCTTCCGCCGAAAAATACGATGCTCCGAAAGCAAACGTACCGGCATCAAGTTGTCCTTTCACCAAACCACGGCTTTTGACATCGTCTTCGTCCGCTATGGACGCAAACAGAAAACCCTTACCGTCTTTGTTGCGGAACGCCGCCCAGCGGACATCCGTCCGGTTCCCGTTTTCGCCCGGTTCGGAATACGCAACGAACATATCTTTTACCGTCGTTTTGTACCGACCGACGAGCGAACCCTCTTTTCTATCCCAGTAATTTTCATCGGGACCGCGACCGTAATACTCGACCTGATTGTACTCGGCAGGAATAACTAACTTGGAACCGACCCGCGGCGGGTCAATCACTTTTGCCGGTTTAACGACGCTCATAAACAGCACCGCCGCATTACCGGATGTTCCGTAATTCCATTCCGCCCTGACATCGTTCGGAACTTCCCGCCAGACACTGTGCCGCTTCGGTAAACCGTTGCCCCGGTCGTTGTCCGTCGGCGCACGCCAAAAATCGGCAACCGGCAACGTTCCGAGAATCTTCTGCGCTGTGTTCCGCCCTTCCGTCCAATTCCATTTCACCGTTTTCCGTTCGGCAGCAGTGTATTTTTCAGGAACCGGTATCTGCTCATAAGCAACGATATGTCCCTTGTCCGCCCAAGGCGTATTTTCCTTCAAACGGAACGTGAAGTTGTAAAAGTATTCCGCTCCCGGTTTCGGCAAAATCATCTTTTGCGGTTCCGCCCAAGTAATTTCTTTCGTTTCGCCGGGCTGTATCTCTTCGAGTTTTACAAGGGGACCCTTGTTGACCACTTCGCCGTCGGCAGCGAGTTCCCACGTTCCTTCAACATAATCAAGCGGGACAAAGAAATTTTCGTTATGCACGAAAAATTTACCGTCTTTGCGGGAAACCCATATATTCTGATATTCTTTTTTGACCTCGGTCAGACCGGGATGCGGCACGCGGTCTGCCGTGATAATACCGTCGCAGCAAAAATTCTGGTCGTGCGAAACGCCTGCCGGTTCAAAATCGCCGCCGTAAGCGTCGTATGTTCCCCGGTTCGATGTTTCGTCTTTTTTGCGTTCCGACTTCGCGAAATCAACGTCAACAACGGATTTACCGCCGACTTCGATTTTTGCCGAAGCAATGTACCCTTGGAAAACTCTGTCTTTGTGATAACCGTTGCGCCCGATTTCTACCGGTTCATTCGCACTGTTAACGTAAGGTTCGGTGTAATCCAGCCGACCGATTTCTTTACCGTCAACGGAGAGAATCATTACTTTGCCGTCCCACGTTCCGGTAACGGTGTGCCAATTCTTGTACCAGTTTTCCGGTATCGGGGCGTTCAGCGTGTTATAGCCGCTGTTTCCGCCGTGAATGTAGAATTGCAAAGTATGGTCGTTCGCCTGCTTAATCGCAAACTGGGTGTCGCCTTTGCCGATGAACGGTGCCTGCGTCCCACCAATAGCATAGACCACGGCTTCAAGTTTCAGCGATTTTCCGGTTGCGTCAATCCGCTCCGGCTGTGGTACCGTTGCCCAGCCCTGCAAGTATTTCCGTCCGTCTTTATCCAAAATCGAACCGGCAATTTCAAGACCGGGATACGTCCACTGCGGCGGAATGTCCGTTGTCAAACCGTGTTCGACCCATTCCCAGATGAAGCCGCCCTGCAACGCCGGATATTTACGGATTGTGTCCCAATACTTGAAAAAGTCGCCGTTTGAGTTGCCCATTGCGTGAGAATACTCGCATTGAATCAGCGGTTTTGCCGGATTGTTTTCGGCATATTTAACCATATCCCAAACCTTCATATACATCGGACAAAAAATGTCCGTGTTCGCACCATTGCCGGCGCGTTCATAGTGAACCGGTCGGGTTGCATCGTGTTCTTTCAGCCATTTGTACGTTGCCGTGAAGTTGGGACCGTCGCCCGCTTCGTTGCCGAGCGACCAAATAATAATACTGGGGTGATTTTTGTCCCGTTCGTACATTCGGATTGTCCGGTCAAGATGCGCTTCCTTGAATAACGGATGGTTCGCTAACGATTCCTTGCCGTAGCCCATTCCGTGCGATTCGATGTTCGCTTCGTCAATGATGTACAAACCGTATTTATCGCACAGGTAGTACCACCGCGGGTCGTTTGGATAATGACAACTGCGGACAGCGTTCACGTTGTTCTGTTTCATTATCTTGATGTCGCGAATCATTGACTCGGTTGAAATCGTATGACCGTTGACGGGGTCGGTTTCGTGCCGGTTCACGCCCTTGATAAGTACCGGCTTGCCGTTGACAAGAAGTTGTGGGGTTTTACCGTCCAACTTCTTAATTTCGACTTTACGAAACCCGAAGGGAATCGTGATTTTCTGTTTACCCGCCGTTAATTCTAATGTATAAAGGTTCGGCGTTTCGGCAGTCCAGAGTTTCGGCTTTGTATAAGCGACCCGAATACGGTAAGTTGTTTCAGAATATTGCTCGGTTAGGATGGGATTTCCTTCGGTTGTGAATATTGTAATCGGGGTGTTCGGTGTCCGCAGGGCTTCGACCAATACAGTTCCTTTTTCGTAGTTTTCGTCTAAATCGGCAATCACTTTTACATCGCTGATATGCTCTTTCGGCAAACTGTACAAAAACACGTCCCGAAAAATACCGGACAACCGCCAGAAATCTTGGTCTTCGAGCCACGAACCGTCCGACCAGCGGAACACTTCGACGGCGATTTTGTTTTTGCCCGGCTTAACGTATTTCGTGATGTCGAATTCGTTGTGCGTTCGGGAACCTTTGCCCAACCCGACTTTTTCGCCGTTCACCCAAACGTAATACATTGATTCGGCACCGGCGAAATGCAAAACGATTTGAGAACCGTCGGCTTTTTCAGCGGGCAGTTCAAAATCACGCCGATAATAGCCGATGGGGTTGTAATCATCAGGAATGTGCGGCGGATTCCATTTACCATTTTCTTTCTTCCACGGATACGCAATGTTCGTGTAATTCGGATAGTCATCGACAACGCCGCCGAGGTCTTTCGGTGCATACTCTTTGAGTTGTCCGATGAATCGCGGCATCTGCCAGTTTGACGGTACCGGCAGGTTCAGCCATTGAGAATCATCGAAATCCGGTTTCGCAAAATCAGCGATACGCTGTTTCGTATTGTGAACGAGTTGAAACTTCCACGTTCCGTTGAGAAGGAGACAGTCCTGCTCATTGCCGTTGTAGAACGGCACAACATCGCTGGAACGAGGCGGCAGCGTATTGATGCCGAGCAGTTGCGGATTCTCCCAATCGTTCGGCTGTTGTGCCGAAACAGTCAACGCCATAACCAAAAACGGCAAAAAGGATAAAAAATGTTTCATCATACATTCAGCCGGCGGGTTGCCCCGCCGTTATAACGGGGGTTAAGAATTGAAGTACATTACAGATTCCATTATGACGACAGCGAGTGCCATAAAGAACGCAAGCCAAAACCCGAAGCGGGCGGCGTGCGGGAGAATCAATTTCATCTCTTCGTGCCGGGTTGCGGCGTAACAAAGCGAAAACACAATGATTAACGGAATCGCAGCAAAAAGCATCTTTGGCGGTGTGTGATAGACCTGTTCTTTAACGGTGAACACATATCCGAATCCGATACCGGTATAGTTTACTGCGGTTCCTGTTGTCCGTCAAGTCAACTCCTATGCAAAAACGAAACGGCCGTCCTTGTAGTCAATTTTCACGGTAAGCGGAAAACGGCGTTCTTCGCTCGTTTGAAGAAGTTGCGTTGCCAACGGGTTCTGTATTTCCCTCTGTATCACCCGCTTCAATGGTCGCGCTCCGTACTGCGGGTCAAAACCTAACTCCGCTATCTTTCGTTCCGCCGCCGTTGAAATCGTTAACGTGATGTCCTGTTTTTCCAACTGCTTTTCTAATTTCCGCAACTGCAAATCCGTAATTTTGACAATCTGTTCCTTTTCCAACGGCTTGAACACAATCGTTTCGTCAATACGGTTGAGAAACTCCGGCAGGAAGTATTGCTGAAGTTCTTGCTGTATTTTATGCGGATTGCCGTCCGCTGTTCTGACAGCGTTGCTCGTCATCACGACAACGGTGTTTGTAAAATCAACGGTATGTCCCTGATTGTCCGACAAACGTCCGTCGTCCAGCACTTGCAGCAGAACGTTAAACACGTCCCGATGCGCTTTTTCCATTTCGTCAAAGAGAATCACACAATACGGTCTGCGGCGCACCGCTTCCGTCAGTACGCCACCCTCTTCGTATCCGACATAGCCCGGAGGTGCGCCCAGCAGCCGGCTGACACTGTGCTTTTCCATAAACTCCGACATATCAACCCGAACCATTGCGGCTTCGTCATCGAACATTGCCTCCGCCAACGCTTTGCAAAGTTCCGTCTTGCCCACGCCTGTCGG
>JAISJZ010000319.1 GCA_031261125.1 Planctomycetaceae bacterium
ATCGAACCAAGAGCAAGGGATTCGACCCGAAAGACGACCAATTTATGTACGGTTTTTCCACTTACATTAAATTTTAAGGGGATTTTTTCAATCCACGTCAAAGCCGCGGCATACCCGCCGCGGAACAACCCGTATTGGCGGGGGATGCCTTTTGACGCTTCAGTTAATATGTTTTCCTGCCGGTCTAACGCCGGGTCCCAAATTATCGCCTTCACCCAACTCCGCCCTGATTTCGTCCGCCGCCGCTTGCAGACGCTTGACAATTTCCGGGTGCTGTGCCGAAACATCCGCCGTTTCGCTCACATCGTTGAGCAAATCGTACAACGCCGTGCCGGTTTTCTTCTGAATGTACTGCCCCGGCGAACCGTCTTTGCCGAGTTCCTGTCCTTCCATCGTCCGGTACTGGTGCGGCAAAATCAATTTCCACCGGTTGTCCCGCACTGCTTGAAGTTGCCGGTTAAAATAAATCGGAAATGCCGTATGCGGCGACACCGCCCCCTTTTCGCCGAACAGCAGCGGACGAATATCTTTACCGTCAATTTTCTTTTCCGGCAGCGGCGCACCGGCAAGAGCCGCCGCCGTCGGCAAAATGTCAACTGTTGACACAAGTTCATTGCAAACCGTGTTCGCCGGTATTTTGCCCGGATACCAGAAAATCGCCGGTTCCCGCACGCCGCCTTCCCACGATGTTCCTTTGCCTTCCCGCAGCGGCTTCGCACTGCCGGCGTGATTACCGAAGTTTAACCACGGACCGTTGTCCGCCGTGAACACCACCAGCGTTTTCTTGTCCAATCCGTTCTTGCGCACCGCTTCTAAAATTTGACCGACTGACCAATCAAGTTCCATCACGACATCGCCGAACAATCCTTTGCCGCTCTTGCCTGCAAACTTATCACTGACAAACAGCGGAACGTGAACCATATTATGCGGAACATACAAAAAAAACGGCGCATCCTTGTGCTTTTCAATGAACTGCACCGCCCGTTCCGTGTAGCGGGTTGTAAGCGTTTTCTGGTCTTCCGGCGTGAGATTTTCGCTGACCGGTTTTGTTCCTTCAATAAATGTTAACGGCGGATACTTCCGTTTGTTGTTAACCGCTTGTTCGGGAAACTTCGCAACATCGGGGTGCCGGTTCCACATATCGTTCGAGTACGGTAATCCGAAGTATTCATCGAAACCCTGATTCGGCGGCAAAAATTCCGGTTTATCGCCGAGGTGCCATTTTCCAAAAATAGCGGTTGCGTATCCTTTCTTTTTCAGGACTTCGGCAATCGTTTCCTCGTCGGGATTTAATCCAATTTGTGAATTTGGAGGCAGTGCGCCGTTGATATTGACCCGCCAATGGATGCAGCCGGTCATCAACGCCGAGCGGGACGCAGAGCAAACACCGGACGATACGGTAAAGTTTGTGAACCGTCGTCCTTCTGCCGCCATTCGGTCGAGGTTCGGGGTCGGCGTTTCGGAGCCGAACGGACCGATGTCAGCATAACCCATATCGTCGATAAAAATGACGATAACATTCGGTGTATCTGCCGCAAACGCCGTTGTAAAACAACAGCCCGCAGCGTAGGCAAAGGCAAACAAAAATAAAATGTGTTTCATCGTTGTTGATTGTTTGTCGATTATTTGACCCGTTCCAGTATTATTCGGCTAATCCAGCCCTTGAAGTCCGGGGCATCATCCAAGCCGCTGACTTTGCCGCCGAGGTCGGCACCAATTTGCAACCCCTCGACCGGTTCTTCCTGAATGAAGTCCGGTATCTTTGCCGCCGCAACCTGTTTGCCGTCAACGTAAAGTTCAATTTTCTTCTGCGCTGTGATTTCTCCCCGCAAAACAGTTTTGCCCTTAACCGGAGCATTGCCATAAACCGCGAAAATGTCATCGTTTAACCGGATGGCAAAGCCCGGTTTGCCATTAGACAAGAACAGCGAATAACCGTGCCGGGTACCGCCGTAAGCGATAATCACTCCTTCCGGCGATTCCGATTCAATTTCCGCTTCAACCTTCCACGGCGTTTGTGCCGCACTCAAAGCCGGACTCTTTTCAACGTCAATGTGCGAATTGCCGTTGAAGTACCGGGGTTTGCCGGAAAAATTCAAATCCAGTTTTACCCCCGGCGTTTTATCGGCTGCTCCCGCAGCCGTTTCCGGTTTCTGCCAAGGCCACGGCAGAACCTTTGCCCGCACCGCCCAATCGTGCCACTTCGCCGCCAAGTCCTTCACCTTGTCCGGGTACTGTTCCGCAAGATTATTCAACTCGCTCCGGTCTTTGTCCATATCATACAACTCCCACGTTCCGAGCGGTCCCTTCGCAACGAGTTTCCAGTTGTCTTCCCGAACCGCCCGGTTGCCTTCGTGTTCCCAAACCAGCGGCTTCGACCGGTTCAGGTGCTGTCCCGTCAACGCCGGTACCAAACTTGTCCCTTCCGCCGGCGTGATTTGATGTCCGTTATATTCCTTCGGATATACGGCTCCCGCCAGTTCAACAATCGTTGCGTGAACGTCCGGCAGTTGACCGGGTTCCCGATAGAATTGTCCCCGCTGTTTTTCGGCAATTTGTTTCGGACTGTGAACGATTAAAGGTGTCGAAATACCGCCCTCGTGAACCCAATGTTTGTATTCCCGGAACGGTGTATCGGAAACGTTTGCCCAGCCCCGACCGTAAGCAATGTATGTATCCTTTGGTCCCGGCAAAACACCCTTGCCGCGAATCACCGGAAAACCCTCACGGGTCTGCGTTTCCGGTGTTTTGCGGTCGTCAAACACTTTTTCCTTCGCAATCGCTTCAAAGACCGGTTGAGCAGGACGTTCCGTGTATTTTCCCTGCGGTGTCCGTCCGACATTTTCCGCACACGCTCCGTTGTCCTGCAAAAACAAAATCACCGTGTTATCGTATTGCCCCGTTTTTTTCAGTGTATCAACAACTTGTCCGATGCCGCGGTCTAATTCGGTTATCATCGCAGCATAGACCTCCATACACCGTGCTTCCCAGTGTTTATCTTTGACAGCATCCCAATCCTCCGCTTGCGGCGAAAGTTGCCACTCCGGTTTAATCAAACCAAGTGCCTTCTGCTTTTCGTACCGTGCCTCACGAATCACGGTATAACCGGCATCGTATTTACCCTTATATTTTGCAGCCAGTTCTTCCGGTACCTGCATAGGCCAATGGGCCGCAGTGAAAGCGAGATACATAAAGAACGGCTCGTCCGGCGTTTGTTGTTTGTGTTCAGTAATGAACCGGGATGCTTGGTCGCTCAATGCCGTCGTCAGGTAGTAATCCTTTTCCGGTTTGTATTCCGGGTCATTGAACGGTGAAATTACCGTATTATCCCGCACCACGGGCGGGTCAAAGTAATTGGCGGCACCGTGAATGATGCCGTAATACCGGTCGAAACCCCGTTGCAGGGGCCAGTTGTGCTTGGAACCGTCCGCTCTCGTTTGGTCGGTAACGTGCCATTTACCGACGGCATAATTCCGATAGCCCGCCGGTTTTACCGCTTCGGCAATCGTTACCGTGGTCGGCAGCAAATCGCCGGCGTAGCCCGGCAGTCCGCGGTGTCCCGCACCGGTCATATGTCCCATACCTGCCTGATGCGGATGCAGCCCCGTGAGCAGCGATGCCCGCGTCGGACAGCACCGTGCCGTGTTGTAGAACTGCGTGAATCGGATACCGCCTGCCGCCAGTGTATCCAGATTCGGCGTGTTGATTTCGCTGCCGAAGCACCCCAAATCGGAGTAGCCCATATCATCGGACAGAATCAAAATGATGTTCGGCTTCTCCGCAAACGCCGGGGCAAAACAACAGCCCGCAGCGTAAGCAAGGGCAAATAAAAATAAAACGTGTTTCATCATTTTTTAATGCAATGTTTCGCCGCCGGACTTGTCCGCCGCGCCGATATTTGTTTGTCAATCAAAATCGCCCCAGACCGCCGGTGCTTTGAAATTCTTCGGCTGCGGACCGGAAAGCAGTGCCGGTACCGCTTGTTTTGCGTAAAATTCGTACCGCTCCAAAAGTTCTTTCAACTTCTCCGGCTGCGTTGCGGCAAGGTCGTTCTTCTCATTCGGGTCATCCGCCAAGTTGAACAACTCCCGCTTCGCTTGATTCGGCTTATCCAGATTCGTCAAAATCAGTTTCCAATTTTCGACACGGATTGCTCCGCGGTTCTCTTCGGCATTGTGCAGCAGTTCTTTTCTCGCCGATGCTTTGCCGCCGAGAATCGTTTCTTCTTGATTCACGCCGTCCAACGGCAAACGTTGTTGAGCGGATACTCCGAGAATACCTAACAGCGTCGGATACAAATCGGTAATGTGAATCAACTCTTTCGATGTGCCGTCCGGTTTAATCTTCCCGTTCCAGGTGATAAACGCCGGTACACGGACACCGCCTTCATACAACGTTCCTTTGCCTGCCCGTAATTCTCCGTTGTCGGTTATCTTCTTCGGGTTCGGACCGCCGTTGTCGCTGGAAAAGAAAATGAGCGTATCGTCCCGCAGTCCTTTCTCTTCCAACGCTTCAACCACACGTCCGATTGCCGCATCCATTGCCGCTACCATTCCTGCATACGTCCGCCGTGTTTCCGTACCGGGCAAATCTTTGTACTGCGAATTCAACTCTTCGTTCGGTGCTGCCTGATACGGACCGTGAACCGCATTAAATGGAATATACAGGAACAGCGGTTTCACTTTGTCGTGTTTCTGAATGATTCTTACGGCATCATCGGCAAGCAAATCGGTCGAGTATCCTTCTTCTCTAACCGGCACTCCGTTGCGGTGCCAATCGAGACCGCTGTCCCGCTGATGCGTGTAGTAATCAAACGCCCCATTGTACAAACCGTAGTGGTAATCGAATCCCCGTTGTATCGGCTGATATTTTTTCTGAACGTGTCCCAAGTGCCATTTGCCGACGGCAGCCGTGTAATAACCGGCATCGTGCAGGACGTTTGCCAATGTCTGTTCTTCGGCGGATAAACCGTAGTTTGCCCAAGGACGGATAACACCGGTTTGCAAACCGTAGCGGATGGTATAGCGTCCGGTCATCAGAGAAGCCCGTGTCGGCGAACAAACCGGTTGAACGTAAAACTGTTCCAATTTCAAGCCGCTTGCCGCTAACTTATCGAGGTTCGGCGTTTTGATTTTTCCGGTCGTTGCGGACCCGGCGTGCCAGCCGACATCTGCCCAGCCGAGGTCATCGGCAAGGAAAATCACAATGTTCGGCTTGTCCGCCGCCAGTATATTTGCCGGAACCGCCGCAAAACAGCAGCCCGCAGCGCAGGCAAGGGTAAATAAAAATAAAATGTGTCTCATCGAATAAAGGAATACAATAAAGTGTTTCACTGCTGTTAAACAAATGCAACTATTCCGGCTGCCACGGTTTGCCACTGCCGTCCTTTTCCCGTAAAAAACGGGCATTCACGGACTTTAACCACGCATTATGTTTCTCTGCCAATTCCCGAACCTTCGCCGTCTCCTTACCGGACAAATCCGCCGTTTCATACGGGTCGCTCTTCAAATTGTACAACTCCGTTTTGCCGTCCTCATAACGCCGGATAAACTTCCAATCGCCGTCCCGCAATGCTCCGGCCGGAAAACTCGTGTAATGCGGATAATGCCAATATAACGGACGTTCCGCGATACTCCCGCCGTCCAAAACCGGTTTGAGCGAAACCCCGTCAAGATGCTGCTGCGGTTTCAACGGCAGTCCCGCCAACTCCAACAGCGTCGGATAAAAATCCGTCGTAATCACCGGCGTATCCGAAACTCCGCTCTTGATGCCCGGTGCTTTGATGATGTACGGAACCCGATGACCGCCTTCATACACCCAGCCCTTGCCCGCACGCAACGGCAAATTCGATGTCGGCTGTCCCGCCTGTCCGCCGTTGTCTGAAACAAACACAATGACCATATTATCATAAATGCCTTCATCTTTCAGCGTTTGAATCACTTTACCGACAGCAGCATCCATTTCTTCAACCATTGCCGCATAAACCGGCAGCGATTGAATCTGCCGAATCCGTATCGGCTGTCCGTTTGCAGGATTGTTCTCTTCGGAATTAACAAACACTTCCGGTCCCTTTGTCGGCAGTCCTAACCTCGCCGCTTTTTCTTCGTATTTTTTGATGAGTGCTTCCGGTGCCTGTAACGGTGTATGAACCTGATACGTTGCGAAGTACAACAGGAACGGTTTATCTTTTGCTTGTTTGATTTGTTCGGCTGCTTCTCTTGCTAATCGGTGCGTGAGATATTCCCCTTCAGGACCGTTTGGTAAATTATGTAGTTCGTTGTACGGCGAAAAGTATCCGTCTTTTCCCGGATTGCCGTGTTTGCCGCCGGCGATGTTGACATCGTAGCCCTGTTTTTCAGGATAAAAATCTTCGTTCGGTCCCAAGTGCCATTTTCCGACAAAAACCGTTTTATAACCGGCATCGTGAAATGCTTCGCCAAGCGTTATTTCGGACAATGCCATTTGGTCAACATATTCGGCATCCCGAAACTTCGCTTTCACTTTACCGTTATCGGTGGAACCGAACCAAATCGTATGTGCGCCGCGTGCCGGATATTTACCGCTTTGGATGCTGTACCGCGTCGGCGAACAAACGCAGCAGGCGGTATAACCGTTTGTGAACCGGACTCCTTCCCGTGCGAGTTGGTCAACGTTCGGCGTTTCATAAAACGTCTTCGGATTGTTCGCGCCGATGTCGTTCACACCGAGGTCGTCTATCAGAAAGAAAACCACGTTCGGCTTCTTGGTATCTGCCGCATCCGCCGCCGCGAAACAACAGCCCGCAGTGCAGGCAAGGGTAAATAAAAATAAAATGTGTTTCATCAGTACTTTATCCTATCACACAAATTGTTGCCGAACATTACCATTTTGGTAACGCTTGTTATTTCTTTCAACGGGGGCTGATGTTCCAAACGGCAAAAACCGTGCCGACGATTTTTCTTCTTGCTTTCCAGCATATAACACGGTTTCGCCGCCGTTTCCTGTGAAATATAAAGGCAGACAAGCGGGAAACGGTGTTTCTCGTTATGTACCGCGTATGAGAAAGTTTCTGAAATTGAACGTAAGTCCCCTTCTATACATAGATATACCAGACAATATAATAAGTAAAGTGAAAAGTATAAAAATGACGTAAGTTCCCAGTGCGGTGTTCCCGATAAGAAATGTTTGAACTGCATCCCGACGGTGTTCTTTTATCCGTTAAAGCGTTACCGGGGGCGAAACGAAATGAAGTCCGCGGCACACAAGGCGGTGCATTAAAGGTCTGCGTTACACAAATCCCGGAAAAAGGGAAGGCAAACAAGGCAGTACAGGAACAACTGGCAAAATCACTCGGATTGAAAAAATCGCAAGTCGAATTGGTAAGCGGAGAAACATC
>JAISJZ010000325.1 GCA_031261125.1 Planctomycetaceae bacterium
AGTACACAAAAGATTCGTTTTTATTCATCCGTTCATTGACGGCAACGGTCGGCTTGCCCGTCTGCTAATGAATCTTTCGTTGTTAAGAAATGATTACACTATTGCAATCATACCGGCGGTACTTCGGCGGGAGTATATTACTGCTCTTGAAGCGGCACACAAAAATGATACAGCGTTTAGAAAACTGATTGCCGATTGTGTGATTGAAACGCAAAAGGATTTATTACGATTATTAAAATAAAGATGCGGACAGAACACGACACAATGGGAGCCGTTGAGGTTCCTGATAATGCTTATTACGGAGCGCAAACGCAGCGGGCGGTTGAAAACTTTCCGATTAGCGGCAAACCGCTTCCGCCGGAATTGATTCACGCTCTCGGTCTTGTCAAATGGGCGGCATCAAAAGCGAACGAAGAACTCGGAATGTTCGCCAAGTTAGCGAAGCCGCTAGCGGCGCAGCAAATCCAAGCGATTCAGACCGCCGCGCTGGAGGTTGCCGACGGAAAATTCGATGACCAGTTTCCGATTGACGTTTACCAAACCGGCAGCGGCACGTCAACAAATATGAACGCAAACGAAGTGATCGCAAACCGGGCAATCGAACTCTGCGGCGGTGACCGTTTCAAAAACGAAAAACCAATTCATCCCAACGACCACGTCAATCTGGGACAAAGCACTAACGATATTTTTCCAACGGCGATTCACGTTGCGGTATCAAGTAAGTATATTGAATTACACGACATTATTTTCAACGCCGCGTTTGTGTTAGAAGAAAAGGCGAACGAGTGGGGTAATATACTGAAAATTGGTCGCACGCATCTTGCAGACGCAACGCCGATGACGCTTGGACAAGAAATATCAGGGTTAGCAGGACAACTAGATAACGCCAATGTCTATTGGTGGGAATCGGTTTTTGAATTGCGGTATTTACCCGTCGGCGGAACGGCAGTGGGAACGGGAATTAACTCGCATCCCGACTTCGGAATGTTAGTCGTTAAATACCTTAACGAACATCTTGGAGGCAAAAATGAAAATGATGAAGATTATATGCAATCTGACCCGTTATCTTTCCGTGTATCTCCCAACCAATTTACGACAAATGCACAACGTGATGCTTTGATACACGCTCATTCGCTCATTAAAAGCATTGCCGTTACCGTAATGAACGTCGCTAACAACATTCGTTGGCTCGGTTCGGGTCCGCGTTGCGGGTTTTACGAAATTATCATTCCCGATTTGCAGCCCGGCAGTTCAATTATGCCCGGCAAAGTCAATCCGGTGCTGTGCGAAGCGTTAATGCAGGTTTGTGCAAAAGTCATCGGCAACGATGCAACGATAACGACCTGCGGAATGGTCGGCGGACAGTTTCAACTCAACGTAATGATGCCGGTGATGGCGGACGTTGCGATTGAAAGCGTAACGATTTTAGCCAACGCGCTCGATGTTTTTACAGAAAAATGTTTGAAAGGATTAGAGGCGAACGAGGAAAAGTGCAAAGAGAATGTGGAAAAGTCGTTAATGTTAGCGACGGCACTTGTGCCGTACATTGGTTATGAACGCAGTGCCGAAATAGCAAAAACGGCATTCAAGGAAAATAAAACGATTCGGCAGGTTTGCGTTGAACGGAACATTTTAGCCGAAGGGGTTTGCCCCTCATTGAACGAAGTGTTAGACCCGCGGAAGATGATTTAGATTTACAATACCGTTATGCAAAGCGAAACATCAGAGAACAAGAAAGTCGATATGTTTTACCGTTTCGCTTGGGACAGCGAACAGACCGATGAACAAATGTTTCAACTCGCAGAAGAAGTTGCCGAAAAAGTGAGAGAACAATCACAGCAGATTGCCGCTTGTGCATTTTCCGTTTTGTTTGAATCCGAATTACTCGGATACGCTGCTTTGGTCTTGTTTGTATTGTCCAATCTGTCCGGTTATGCGGTTTTGCCATTTTTGCACCGCAAACAGGAATTCGCTTTTTATCTTATTGCTCAATCGTTATCGCTTTGCTCATTTTTCAGCAGTTCTTGGATTGCCATTTCGATTTCCGCAGCGTGTTGACGAAAAACCGACCGCAATACGAAACCGGGGCTAACAATCTAACACCACCGCGACCGACAGCGTTAACTCTTCGCCGTCAATGTCCTCCGCCGTTCCGTTGTCCGCCACCGCCTTCTTCTTGATGTCCGTTGCCAGCGTTTCACCTTTGATGTACTCAAAGTGATGACGCAACGCATTGCCGAGTTTTGCCGACTGCGTTTCAATGCCGACAACGATTCTGTCCGTGTAATTGCAATTCATCGCTTTGCGCCGGTCTTGAATCAGCCGGACAACTTCCCGCGCCCGACCTTCCGCTAACAATTCGTCTGTCAATTCCGTTGACAACACAACAACGCAAGATGAACCCTGTGCCGCTGCCCAGCCGTCCTTCGCCTGCAAACGAACCTGAATTTCATCGGGAAGCAATTCAACAGCCGATATAATCGGCGGCTCTCCGATTTGCAAAACAATTTTCTTGTTTGCGTCCAATTCCGCAAGCAACGCTGCTGCGTTTGTTTCGGCAAGCAACTTTTTCACGGCGGGTAAATCCTTGCCCAACTTTTTACCGAGTTTCTTGAAGTCCGGCAGTACGCTAAACGAAACATACCGGTCAAACTCATTGCGGTCTTCCAAAATTTGCACTTCTTTAACGTTCAACTCATCCTGTACGATTTTCAGGTTGTCCGCCGTTTCGGAACCCGCAAATATGCTGCGGACTTCGTCATTGCTGAACATTACTTTGATGCCGGACAACGGCTGCCGGACTTTTAACTTCGCCCCGACCCGCGCAGAACGTCCCAGCGAAACGATTTCGCGGTATAGTTTGATTTCCTTCGACTGCTTTTCGTTAATCAGATTTTCGTCCGCTTGGGGATAATCGCAAAGATGAACGCTGTTAACGATGGTGCTTGCGCCGTCAGACGGAACGAGTCCTGCCGCCAACTTTTGCCAAATCGTTTCCGCCAGGAACGGCACAAACGGCGCAATCAGTTTTGTCAAAATAATCAAACATTCGTACAAAGTCCAATATGCATCATACTTCGTTTGATTATCTTCCGTTACCGCACTCCAAAACCGGTCTCTGCTTCGGCGGACATACCAATTCGACAGCGAATCAACAAACGCTATTAACTCGCCGCAAGCCGTATAGTGGTCGTATTTGTCCATATAATCGGCAACGGTCTTGTTCGTCTTGTTTAACTCGCTCAAAATCCACCGGTCAAGTTCCGCCCTGTCTTTAACCGGACGGTACGGTTTCGCCGACTTGTTTGCTGACGCTAACACAAACGGCGACAGTTGTCCGCTGTCCGCTTCAAACACGTCTTGCCGTACCAATTCCAGAGGATTGAAACCGTCAATCTTGCTGTACACTCCGTAAAATGAAACGACGTTCTGCAAGCGGATGATAAATTCCGGCAGTGAGTCCTTAATAGCGGCTTCACTGTACCGTATTGCTGTCCACGGCGTTTGATTGGCGTAAAAATACCATCGCAGCGCATCGGCACCGTACTTGTCGAAAATCTCCGTTGGTTCGCGGTAGTTCCGTTTGCTTTTGGACATTTTCTGTCCGTCTTCGCCAAGCATCAAACCGAGAACGATACAATTCTTAAAAGGATGAGGATATTTTAGCCGATTGGCTTGCAAATCGCTTACCATTTTCCAGTCGTCAAACAGCAGCGTACTGATGGCGAGTTGACTGTAAAACCAGCCGCGGGTCTGGTCAATCGCTTCGCTGATAAAGTCCGCCGGAAAATGCTTGCGGAACTGCGTGATGCTGTGTTCCTTGTGCGGAAAACCCCATTGTGCAAACGGCATCGCACCGCTGTCGAACCAGCAGTCAATCACTTCGGGAACCCGTTTCATTCTCGCATTGTCCGCAAACGGCGACTTGTAAGTAATCGCGTCGATGTACGGCTTGTGAACTATCAAATCATCGCTTAATTCGGGATTAGCACCTTTCGCTTTTTCCCAGACATCCGTTCCTTGCACATCGGATTTTGCGAGCAATTCCTCGTAGGAACCGATTGCTTCCATTTTACCGGTTTCTTCGCAAACCCAAATCGGCAACGGCGTTCCCCAGAACCGTTCGCGGGACAACGCCCAATCAACGTTGCTTTCGAGAAAGTTACCGAAGCGTCCGTTCTTGATGTGTTCCGGCAGCCAGTTGATTTCGGCGTTATTCGCCAGCATCTTGTCCTTAAACTGCGACGTTTTGATGAACCAACTTTTGCGGGGATACTGAATCAGCGGGTCGTTCTCCGAACGCCAGCAGAACGGATATTCGTGCAGGTATTGTTCCTGATGTAACAATAACGACTTGGACTTCAAGTCCTTCGTGATGGTCTTATCCGCATCTTTAACCCAGATACCGGAATAGGGACCGGCAACATCGGTGAACTTACCGTCGGGAGCAACGCAGCAAATCAATTCCGGTTTTTCACTGCCGGATGTTTTTGCCTGTTGTTCCAGTAAAACATTGTAATCATCTTCGCCGAAAGCGGGAGCAACGTGAACGATGCCCGTACCCGCATCAAGCGACACAAAACCGGCGGAAACAATCCGCCAGTTCGCTCCGGCACCTTCGGCGCGGGAATAAAAATCAAACGGCGGAATGTAATGCAGACCAACAAGTTGTGAACCTTTGTACGTCTCCAAAACCTCGGCTTTTTTCTTCACCTTTGTTTCAACGGTCGGAACAAGTTCCTTCGCTAACACGGACAACCGGTCGTCAACCGTTCCGTCTTCGTTTGCCCACCGCACGAGGGCGTAATCCAAATCAGGATGCACTGCCGCGAATTGATTGCTCGGCAGCGTCCACGGCGTTGTCGTCCAAACAAGCAAGTCAATAACGCCGGTGAAGCCGAGTTTGGAATTTGTTGCGAATGCCAACTCTTCGTTGAACAACGTCCATTCGCCGTTCGGCAGCGCGTCTTTGAGCGGAAAACGCACCGTCACGCTTGGGTCGGCAACTTCGCGGTATCCTTGTCCAACTTCGCCGGACGACAATGCTGTTCCGCCCTGCGCCCACCACCAAACAATTTTATGCCCTTGATAAAGCAGTCCGCGTTCAAAGAATTGTTTCAACGCCCACCAAACGGATTCAACGTAGGACTTGTGAAACGTAACGTATGCCTCGTCAAGATTAACCCAAAAGCCGATGCGCTGCGTCAATTCCTCCCACACATCAACGTACCGGAACACGGACTCAATACAGCGGTGAATGAACGGTTCGACACCGTAATTTTCGATGTCCTCTTTACTGTGAATACCGAGTTCTTTGCAAACCTCGACTTCGACAGGCAGACCGTGAGTATCCCAACCCGCTTTGCGCTCGCACAGGAAGCCCCGCATCGTTTTGTACCGCGGATACAGGTCTTTGATGGCACGGGTCAAACAATGTCCGGGATGCGGCATTCCGTTAGCGGTCGGCGGTCCTTCGTAAAACACGAACCGCGGCGCATCTTTCCGGTTTTCCAACGTCTTTTCGTAAATCTTGTTTTCGTTCCAAAAATTGCGGACTGCCTGCTCTTGTTCGGACAAAAACAAAGAATTACTGACTTCTGCTTCGCTCATTCTATTTCAACGGGTTGCGGTCAAACAATTTGACCCGTCATTATAGCACAGAATCGGAAACCGTAAATATATCGTCAGACCCGCACTTCGGCGTTCAGCACGAGCAGTACGTCTTCATACCGCCGCCGCACCGGTTCGACTTGTTTGGTAATAAATTCATCTACTTGTTCCGGCGACCGTCCGACGAAAGACATCGGTTCCAATTCCGCATCAATATCGACTTTGGCAAACGCCTCATCGTTCCGCAAACGGTCGAGCAAATCGTTTTCGCCGCCTTCGAGTTTTACAACGTCTGCCGCCGCCTGACTGTGTTGCCGGATATGTTCGTGCAAATCCTGCCGGTCGCCGCCTGCCGCAACTGCCGCCATCAGGATATTTTCCGTTGCCATAAACGGCAGTTCGCTGCGAAGATTCTTCTCTATCACTTTCGGATAGACAACCATATTGTCCGCAATGTTCTGGTACAGTATCAGTACAGCATCCAAAGCGAGAAACGCTTGCGGAAGCACCAGCCGCCGGTTTGCCGAATCATCCAACGTCCGTTCAAACCATTGCGTTGCAGCAGTCATCGGCGGACTTGTTTGAAGCGACATCACGAACCTCGCCAGCGAACAGATTCTTTCGCTCCGCATCGGATTCCGTTTGTACGCCATTGCGCTGGAACCGATTTGATTTTTCTCAAACGGTTCTTCCATTTCTTTGCGGTGAGCGAGAATTCGCAAATCGGTTGCAAACTTGTGCGAACTTTGGGCGATACAGGAGAGAACGTCGAGAATTTGCGAATCGAGTTTGCGCGGATATGTTTGACCGGTAATTGCAAACGATTCTGTAAAACCGACTTTTTCGCAAAACAACTTTTCCAACTGCCGCACTCTTTCGTGATTACCGTTGAAGAGTTTCAGAAAACTCGCCTGCGTTCCCGTCGTCCCTTTGTTGCCGAGCGTCTTGATGCGGCGGATACGCTGTTCGATTTCTTCCAAATCCATTATCAAATCGTAAGCCCAAAGACACGCCCGCCGTCCGACCGTCTCCGGCTGCGCCGGCTGCAAATGCGTGAACGACAAACACGGTACATCCCGGTACTTCAGTGCAAATCTTCCAAGCCGGTCAATCACCGTTGCTAACCGTTTTGCAATCATCGTCAACGCTTCACGCAGGAGCAGAGCGTCGCCGTTGTCCGTCACGAAACAACTCGTTGCGCCGAGATGAATTATCGGTCGGGCAAGCGGAGCGGCATCGCCGTAAGTGTGGACGTGCGCCATTACATCGTGGCGCAGTTTGTTCTCATATTCTGCTGCCTTCTCGAAATCAATGTCGTCGATGTGCTGTTTCAGTTCGTCTATCTGTTCCTGCGAAACGGGCAGACCAAGTTCATACTCGGCTTCGGCGAGAGCAATCCAGAGTTTGCGCCAAGTCGAGAATTTCCGCTGCGGTCCCCACAGTTGTACCATTTCGCGGGACGCATAGCGGGAAACAAGCGGATTATCGTAATCGTGCATCGCGTTAATAAGTTAAAGAAAATCCTGATTTTTTATGTTTTTGGGCAAAAAGTTTTTAGAAGTCCCTTTTCATCCGGCTAAATGAACGTTAAACCTGTATTACCCGGATACGTTCATCAACTCTTTCTTTGAGCGTCCGTTCGACAAGGTATTTCAATGTTTGTCCCGCACCGGCACAGCCGGCGCACGCTCCCCGCAGTTCGATATAAACCGTCGTGTCCTTAATGTCGACGAGTTGCAAGTCGCCGCCGTCCTTCTGCACCATCGGACGAAGATAATCTTCGAGCAGTTTCTCAATCTTCTTTGAAAACTGATACGGAGAAAGTTCTTTCAGTCCCGGCGGTTCCGCCGCGGGCTGCTTTGCCGGCAGAGCATCAATCTGCACCAGCGGTAAAACCGGCAGCACCGCTGCCGGTTCTTTGCGGTCTGTTTCCCATACTTCGTCGAGCAAGTCCTGCAAGCCGCCGGGGGCGTGATGGCACGACGCACAAGCACCGCCCGCTTTAATCGCACCGGTAATTTCCGAAATTGTGTGAAGATTCAACTCCTTAATTTTCCGCTTAATGTACGGTTCGGTCAGCGTAAAACATTTGCAAACGACACGTCCTTCTTCTTGTTCTGTTTGGTGAATGTCAACACCGAGTTTATTCAGGTCAACACCGCGCTTTTGCGCCCAATTAAACACCGCCGCCTCTAACGCTTCCGCCCCCATTACGGAACAGTGAATTTTCTGCTCCGGCAGTCCGTCGAGAAAATCCACAATGTCCTGATTCGTGATTTTCAACGCATCAACCGGTGTTAGTTGCTGTGCTTCGATAATACAGCACAACGCTTCCGAAGCGGCAATCGCCGATGTACAGCCGAAAGTCAGGTACCTTGCCTCGGCGATAACGTCTTTCAGCGGGTCGGACGGGTCCCGCTTGACGCGGAACGTGAACCGCAGCGCATCGCCGCAAGCAATGGAACCGTGTTCGCCCAGTCCGTCAGGGTCTTCAATTTCGCCCAGATGCGTACCGGGTTTTCCGTGAACGGCATCCATAAACAACTGCATTGTCTTTTCGCTGTATTCCCAGGCCATCGGAGGAAGTTGTTTGTTAGTAGTCGGTAGTCAATCGTGTAATTATGATTTATAATGCCGTTAATACAATCCCCCTGTTAAAATGAGATGCCGAAAAAATTCAAACGCTGCGAATGGTGCGGCGACGACCCGCTGTACGTTAAATATCACGACGAAGAATGGGGAAAACCCGTTCACGACGACCGGACAATGTTCGAG
>JAISJZ010000354.1 GCA_031261125.1 Planctomycetaceae bacterium
CAATTCCCGTATGTTATTCAGGTCGTGTCGCAAACATCCGGTAATAATTCCGCTGAAAACCCGTAAAGGAAAATCAAGCATAAAGTTGATTCCGAGAACAATGATGACTAAAGCAAGGAGACCAATATCATCGACAGTTTTCCGATAAGTGAAATAATTACCAACCGCAATAAGGAACGCAATGAATGCGGCAATCGTTCCCATAATGAGGAAGATGAAGAAGCCGATACTTGCATAACTGTTACATGCCTTCGTATCATTTTTTGTAAAAGCAAGCGTGAGATAACGGCTGACGGCTGACGTAACTCCGAAGTCAAGAAGTCCATAAAACCCGGTAAAAGAACCGACGAGAATCCACATCCCCATCTGCCGGTCACCAAGAGAACGGAGGAGGAAAGGTGTCATGAACAACGCGATGGCAATCCCGATAATCATATTGATTATCGACATCACCGAACCGGTCAACAATCGTCTTAATATCGTGCTTTCAGGATGGGATTCCATGTAAAAAATGTTCTATGTTTGTTATGGCGATTCAAAGGACAAAATCGTTCCTATGAATGAGCGATGTTTGGCAGAGCATCTGCTTTCTGTTTCAGAAGTTCGATAGCAATTGCCTGAAACGCGGCATACCAAACCCAAGTATATCGGAATGCGTTATGTCCACCCCAACCTTGAACAAGCAAAAGAAAAAGTGCCCAAGCCACCGCAAACGACACACGATAAAGATAGAGTGCCTCACGTTCTCTTCCCTGTTTTTTCATACGTTTATACAACTGACCGGCTTGTAGATGATTGGCAATGATCGCAAAAATGAGTGACAGGTAGGCAATAGCCCCTAACGTTCCAAGTTCACTAAGAACCTGAGCATATAAGTTGTGCGATTGCAAACCAGCGGGGTTAATACGTTGAAACCCTTCCGGTCCAACACCAAAAGGGAGATTGTCTTTCCATATTTGAATCCCCATACGGAAGAATACACTCCGCGATTCTGCCGATTCATCAGCACCTTTCATATCTTGTCCTTCAAGGACTGTCGGATCAAATAGCGAAATATAACGAATTTTCAACCGTTCAGGAGTTGCCAGCCAAATGCACGGTGCCGCAATAAGCAACACAATGAAAATTCTTACTCTCTGCTTGGACAATAATGCTAATCCCAAAAGCGACCCTCCAAGAGTGGCAAAGGAACTCCGTGAACCGGTGTACATAATACAAACGCACGAAAGGAGAACATAACACGGAATAAACGCTGATAGTACCCGCTTGATATCTTTCGACATCTGTTCTTTTGCCAAAGCGAGTAAAGGCAAAATCATCGCCAAAGCATAGTTAATTCCGTTACCGAAACTATTCGGGTCATTCATCGTAGAATCGATACCAATCATTCGCCAGATACCCATTCGGTAAACACCTTTGCCGCAACGAAATTCCCAAAAGGAATGTAACATGTAAAGAAAGTAACATACGGAAAATGCGGTAACAAGAGTTTTCAAGTCCTTTTCAGTTTTGACACTGGTCATAATAAGGAGAAAAAAAACAAAGACCTTAAACCAATTTTCCGTTGTGAGATTTTCCCCCAACCCATTGTAAGGACTTAGTAGCGTCGAGATGAAAATGGAAAACGCAATCAAACAAAGCGGCAGATTATTACGATTACCCGACCACGTTTTAGCCGACGCGATACACCAAACTATCAACGTAAGCCCCATATAGCACCGTTCCAATCGAATCGTTCCCAAAATGGGCCAGATTTCAAAAGGGCGGTGAAGAAACAGCCACATGTAACCAACAAGTATCCAAATCATTTGTTTGAAACCGGAAAAGTTATTTTTATAATGTTTCGGTACTGTTTATAAATTGACATTGAACAGCAATGTGAAATTGTTACAGTTCCATTATGAATCCAATCATAATATCATAAATGTACAAAAGTTACAATAGGTCTATTATATTTTCGGACGAGTGAGTACATAATTTTTGCAACCGTTCACCGTCTATTTCACTTCCGTTACCTGTATCGCAGTGGTTGACATATTGCCTGCCGCCGTTGCCTGCGGTATATTGACCCGTATGTACCGCTTCCTTTTTTGCCTTATTTGTGTTTTGACGGTATCCGGCAGCACCGTTGCCGGTCAACCGGACGGCGATATTCTCGCAGCCGGTTCGGGACGCGTCGTCCTGTTCGCATCGGACTTCTCCGTTAAATGGGAATGTCCCGCTGGAAATACCACCGAGGTTCACCGCTTAAAAAACGGTAATATCCTGTTCGCCGACAATAACGTCGTCGAAATCACGGAGGATAAAAAAGTTGTCTTTAAGTATTCGCCGCCGAAAGGAAAAGAAGGTTCCTTCGGCTGTCAACGTTTAGACAACGGCAACACACTCATCGGCGAAAATTACTCCGGTATCGTCCGGGAAATCCGTCCTGACGGCTCAACGGCGTTTGAATTACAGACCCGGTTCAAAACGGATAACCAGCATCACCGGCTCCGCTGGGTACGCAAATTGCCGAACGGAAATTATCTCGTCTGTCATTCCGGCGACCAACTTGTGCGGGAATACACGCCGAAAGGGGAAACCGTTTGGGAATACCCGACACCGAACATTGCGTTTCTCGCCGAGCGTTTGCCGAACGGCAATACAATGATTTCGTCGCTTGACCAAATCACGGAAGTTTCGCCGGACAAGAAAATCGTCTGGGAGTTCAAAACGCCGGACTTACCGGAGTTGGGAATTCGGAATATGACCGGCTTTCAAATCCGCAGAAACGGCAACATCGTTATCGGCTGTTATTCCGCATACGACAAGGACGGCAAGGGCGTTGGAATGTTTGAGATAACCCGTGATAAGAAACTGGTTTGGGCATATCAGAACGGAACCGGCGAAAAGGTTGACCGCAGTATGATGGGCGTAGAAGTACAGGAACACTAACCGTTGTAATCCCTACAATCCATACCGCAAGAATTACCGTCAAGTTCCGTCTATTCCGTACCGAAGAATGAAACGGAGCAACTCTATTTCCGTTGATGTCCCGTTTCAAACGCAATGAATCGTTTCCAGCCGCTTTATTGTCTCCTGTTCCTGCTTGCCGGCAGCGTGCCGTTGTGCGCCCAAACCGGCGGCGAAGATTTGCATCCTGACCCGGAAACCCGTCTTCGGGTGCCGATTGACCAAAATTATGCTGCGGCACCAAGCAGCAGTACCGAAGGAATTCTCGGCAGTACCTTTCCGCGAATCCACGGCAGCGATGCGCTGCACTTCGATTATGAATACACCGGCGGCGTTTTCACCAACGCCCGCGGCGGCGGCAGAACATCTCATTCAACCCGCTATGCCGGTATCTTTGATATGGGAATTACGGCGGATACGGCAAAACTCGGTTTGTGGAAAAACGGCACATTTTACACTCACGCTCTTTTCTCTCACGGGGAAAATCCGTCAAATTGGGTCGGCGATTGGCAGGGTGTTGCCGTGTTCGCTTATGAAACACCGGCACAGGTCTCCGAGTATTGGTACGAACATCATTTTCTTGACGAAACCGTTTTCGTCCGCGCCGGAAAAATAGATGCCGGTGTTGACTTCTTCTACCTTGATTCGACTGAGAATTTCGTCAACGCTTCGGGAACCTGCGTGCCGACGACGGGAATTCCTACCGCTCCCGGCAATGCTTGGGGGGCAATGTCCGTTCTGAATTTGTCGAAAAATTGCTGTTTCAAGTTCGGATTCTTCGATGCCGACGGCGATGCGAATCAATTTTGGATGTCTGAAACCGGCAACGTTTATACGGCGTATCAATTCGATTATCACTACGACTTATTTAAGTATTTGCCCGGCTTTGCGTACATCGGGGCGTGGTACAACGACAATGAAAATATGAGTTATGCCGGCGGCGTTCACAGCGGCAAAAGCGGATACAGCGTCGGCGTTGAACAGATGATTTACCGGAAAAATTATTTGAAAAACGGCGACAACCGCGGATTGACGTTCTTTACCCAATTCAGTCAACCGCAGTCCGACCGGGAGAACGCCCTGCGGACATTTTGGGGCTTGGGGATGCGGTATTTAGGATTTTTTGAAAATCGTCCCGACGATGTTTTGGGTTTCGGCGTATTTCAGGCAAGTTTCGACCGCGGACTGTTAGCCGCAGACAGCTTGCCGTTTGCAAATGAAACGGCATACGAGATTCACTATCACGCTCACATCACGGATAATGCGGCGGTGCAGCCGATTTTACAGTACGTTGTTCATCCCGGCGGTCGGTACCGCAACGCGGTTGTACCGGGCTTTTCATTCCAAATTGTGTTTTAACAGGCAGGAAACCGCGTTTCCTGCCTTAACTGTTTCCTGTTATGATGCTGCGGTTCCTCTTTCTGTTGTACATCGTTTGTTCGGCGGCACCGGTGTTTTCCCAATTCGATTTCGGCAAGACCGCCGAAGACGAATCGGCACGCAGCGGCGGTCCCGTCCGTGGTACGCCCATTACGCAAACGTGGCGTGCCGGCATCGTTATCGAACCGGGGGCACAAATGGAAAACGTTGCTGTAACGATTCCGCTCCCGCGGGACTGGTACGAACAGAAAGTTGTCAAAATCGACGAGGAAAAAATTGACGCTGCCCTTTCCGGTAAAATCGAGTACCGGAATGTCGGCGGCGGTGCCAAAGAAATGCTGTTAAAACTCGGCAAAATGCGTCCGCACCGTCCTGTCGAAATCGTTGTCGCTGTTGAATTGCAGAACTATGAT
>JAISJZ010000396.1 GCA_031261125.1 Planctomycetaceae bacterium
ACTTGATTGCAAACACAACAACGGAGACGGGCTTGACAGTACGTTGTGTGGAAGACAGGAATGTTTATCCAACGAAAATCAAAGTTACGGATGAACAATTCGCACAAGTCCATTTGGAACCGGAAACTTTTCACGCCGAATGGAACTATACCATTAAATCAAAAACAAAAAACGTAAAGCGTGAATTATTGTTTTACGATGCCTAAACAAGTCCGAAGTCGGCTTGATTTCAATATCCTCACCCTTTTCAAAGGCGTTATTGGGTTCACTCATTCGTCTTTTTGCTAAACGTAATCAGGTACTTCACGCTCGTATTTTACTACTTTTTCATAAAAAAACAATCGGGATATTGCACGCGGCGGTCACCCATACGCTCCCATTCCGAAGAACAGCATCTTTTTGAGAATCTTGTAAACCCAGTAATTTTCGGGTATCTCTTCGCCCGGCAAATAATGCGATGTCCGCGGGCTAACGTCTTGCGGCGGCGGGCTGACACCCGCGGCTGTTATGCCTTCCTGCCGAAAAAATTCGGCTAATTCCCCCGGACGGTCAATAATCACACAGCCCTGCGACGTTTCGCTGTACTGATTGTGAACAAACGCACGGAACCGGCGCAAAAAACCGCTTTCATTCATCGTTTTGTAAAAATCGCCGCCGTTGTCCGAAACGAATTCCTTCGCAACCGTCAAGGGCGGACACGGATTGATGCCGCCGTCCGAAGCAATAACGTAAGCCATTCCCCGTGAAGCCGGGCATACGGCGTTTCCGTTTGCGTCCCAATATGTGTCGATGATGATGAGCGGCATTTTCCGCCGTAATGTCAGCAGCCGCCGCCGCATTTCCAGAAGTTGTTCCGCGTTTAATGCCAAATCGGACACCTCCGGCTGGGAACCGGCGGGACGGAAAAAGTAAAACCAAAGATACGATGTACCGAGCGTGATAAATTTTTGGACGAATTCTTCGGTAAGCACCGTTTCAAGATTTTGAGCGGTTACGACGGTCGCAACGCCGTAGAGTATTTTTTGCCGCTGTAATTCTTTGCACCCTTCGACGGCTTTGGCGAACGTTCCGGCACCGCGGCGGGCATCGTTTTGCGGTTCCGGTCCGTCGATGCTCACGAGCGGCGATACGTTGCCGAATTTTTTGATTTTCGCAGCGTTTTCGCTGTCAAGAAATTGCCCGTTGGTGATGATTTGAAAATAGGCCTCAGGATGCCGTTCGATAACGCCGAACATTGCCGGTGCGAGAAACGGTTCGCCGCCGAGCAGGGTATAAAAATAAACGGAATGTTTCTGTCCGGTTTTGATGATGTTTTCAATGGTTTCGGTCGGCAGTTCCGCTGTTGACGGCGAAACCCAGCAGCCGCGGCAGCGCAGGTTGCATCGGTTCGTCAGCGAAAAGAACAGGAAGGGCGGAAATTGAATTCCGTTTTTTTCCCGTTGTTTGAACGCTCTGATTGCGAAAAATCCTTTGAAACACCAGTTGTACGCCGCCTTCTCCAGGAGAATCCAAGAGACGCTTGTCAGGGTACGGTACAGAAATTTCGGCAGCATTGAGTAATTTTTACAGGGAAGTAAGGGCAGGTAAAGAATATAGCAGGAAAAGCCCGATTTACAAGAATCTTCCGAAAATTCAAAAAAATCGTTGTAATCGGTACAAATTATTGCCGATTAGGATAGCAGCGGATTGGAATCCGCCGTTTAACACCCTGTCCCGTTTTTCCAATGCAAGATTTTGAATACACGGACGCTGCCGACCCGCTTGAAGGGAAAATCATTGCCCGGATGCCCGACCTCGGTCAAAGAACCGAAACGCCGAAACGGAACCGCAACGCCGATTCGGCAGCATTTTCCGAACACATCGGAAAGGCAACGGTACTGTATTCGCCTGTTGAAGCACACAGCGAAGGAGAAACCCGGACGGAAACGCAACGCCGTTCGTTCGTTCGGGATTTGTTTCTCGGACGGGAATTTTTCTCTACCCGTGTTATCGCTGTTGCGATTATTCTCGTTTTGTGTCTGGGCGGGACTGCCGTCCATAAATTAGAGAAGAAAAAGCGCAAAATCCGCGACAGGGAAATTGCCGTTCAAAAAGCAGAGGAAAAAATCCGTATTGCCGAAGAAACGAAAAAGGAAGCGGAGAAATCGGCAGCGAAACCGGCGGTGAAACCCGCTGCAAAGCCGGCGAACCCCGTTTCGTCCGTTGCGAAAACGGCAACGCCGGTGGTGAAACCGGAAGAGAAAAAGCCGGAAGAAAAACCGGTCGCTGCAGCGGCAGCCGCAAAACCGAAACCGGTCGAAACGCCGAAACCGGCACCAGCCGCTGCGGCGGTCGAACCGGTCAGACCGGTTGAAGTTGCCGGTGTTGCCGGTGCGCAGCCGCCTGCAAAAATGTCCGATTCGCCGTGGGAACGTCCTGCCGATAATTATTCGCCGTGGGCGATGAATACGTCAGAGCGGTTGAAGTCCAATGCCGCCGCACCGGCAGAACCGCAGTATCCGCAACCGCCTGCCGCTAATCCGTATCCGGTCAATCCGCAGCCGCAGCCGGCGCAGCAGTACCCGCAACAGACAGGACAATACCCGCAACCGCCTGCCGCTGGTCCGTATCCGGTCAATCCGTATCCGTATCCGCAACCGGCGCAGCAGTATCCGCAGCAGACAGGGCAATATCCGCAACAATATCCGCAGCAGTATCCGGCGGGACAGCCCGTTGCGAACGGACCGTATCCGTATCCCGCCGCCGCCGCTGTGCCGGCACCGCCGGCGGCAAACAATTATTACCAACAGGGAACCGCCGTACCGGTACCGTACCGGAGAGTTTATTAAAACGGCGAATTGATAATTGACAAAGGACAAATTATTATTCCCCGTTGCCGATTATTGATTGTTCCATTTTGTTTTCCCTTGTCAAATTTTCGTCAAATTTTCGTTGTTCCTTACTTCAATGTCCGCAACATCTGAAATACTCAAACCGCACGGCGAAGCTGGGGTCTTTCCGGCGGCACTCCGCAGCGCAGCGTACATATCCACCGGCGGACGAGTCTATCGGCTGTTTTCTGAAACGGAACAGACCGCTTTGGACACCGAACCGTTTCATCTCGATAAAGAAACGCTGCCGATGTTTCCGCCGAAAGAAGAGGACGAAAATGCTCAACAAGTTCCGCCGCTGCCGTCATCGGCGGTACAATTAACGGAGGATTTTGATTCGTTGTGCGTTTTAGGCGGTAATCCGCACTCCGCCCTGAAATTGTTTGAGGCATTTTCAGAACACTCACCCTCCCGGTTAAAGAAAAAAATTGTTTGTAATACCGCACCGGCAGCCGCAGAAAAAATACGAGAGGAAGCACCGGCGGTGTTGTCTTTGACGGACATCCGAAATTTTTCGGTTGTTCCGCAAGAGAACGGGATAAGTTCCGCCGTCAAAACGTCTGTATCGCTCATCCGTTTAGAAGTGCGGCAACCGCTGCGGTTTACCAAAAGACCGTTTTCGCCGAAATCAGCGTTGCAGACAACGCCGGTAATTGCGGAACCGCCGAAAACCGATGACATATCCGCATCACACGCAACGCCGCTGACCGCTGCTGCGCCGGTACGGTTTCCCGCTTATCTGGAACAGTTGAAACAAGATGCGCGGGAACAAGTACAGGTTCTTGCTGACACATTGGAAGAACAGTGTCGGCAGGGGCGCAAAACGCTGTCGTTCAACAGTATCCGCCTCGGTGACGGCTGTACAACGCTGTGTTTGTGTGCAGCGCGGGAACTTGCCCAGCGCGGTTATCACGTTCTTTTAGCGGATGCGCACAAACAGCATCCCGAACTGCCGGAGTTGCTCGGCTTGACGGTTGACCAGAATTTGTACGAAATCTTTACGCTCATTCCGAACCGGCTGGAACTTCTGCCGTGGAGCGAAACATTTCTTGAATTCGATGAACACAATAACGGTTCCGCGCGTTCGTTCAGTGATGTTATCACCTCGCTGCGGAAGGACTACGATATTATCTTACTGGACAACGGCTGTTTGACGCAGTCCTCGCTTGCCGACCCCGTTGCTCAATGGAAGGCAATGCACTGCGACGGCCTATTGCTCGTTCTGAACACTCGACATCCGGCACCGTTTGATGTAAAATCAATCGTCCGAAAGTTGTCGCTGCAAGAGGTTGAATTCATCGGCATCGCAGAAAATTACGTTTAGAATTATGTTATACAGTATGACCGGCTTTGGTGCGGCTTCCCTGAACGAAGACGGAATTACCGCCGCCGTCGAATTGAAAACCGTCAATAACCGGTACTTTAAGTTGTCGCTGCGCCTGCCGGACAGTTTCCCGGTATTTGAAACCCGCATCGAACCGCTGCTGCGCACGGTCATTGAACGCGGCACCGTCAATGCGGCGGTTCGGATTCAGAAGGAACGGAGCGGAAGCGATTACAAGATTTGCGGAAACGTTCTGCGGTCCTATTACGAGCAGTTGTTTGCGCTGTCCCGCTCTTGGGGTGCGGAACAGGTTCCGGCATTAGACCGCCTCGTTGTCTTGCCGGGCGTGATTGAAACAACAGCGGAGCGTTCCGAAGAGGAAACCGAAAAAATCTGGAATATCACGCAGCGGGCCGTCCGTAAAGCGTTGGACAA
>JAISJZ010000413.1 GCA_031261125.1 Planctomycetaceae bacterium
ACGAAACGCCGTTTGCCCGAATCGCTGCTGAATCTTTCGGAACACAGCACAAAGAATTTTTCGTTACACCGGACATCGAAAACATTTTACCGAAGTTAGTCGGGCATTACGACGAACCGTTTGCGGATTCCAGTGCGGTACCGACGTTGTATCTTTGCGAAAAGACCCGGCAGGAAGTTACGGTCGCGTTATCCGGCGACGGCGGCGATGAAATGTTTGCCGGTTATGACAGGTACCGGGCAGTGCAGTTAGGGCAATCCGTCAACCGCTTGCCGCTGTTCGTTCGTAAAACATTGGCAAATTTGCGGCATTTTATACCGGCATCGGCGAAGCAGCGCAACCCGTTCCGCCGGACAAAACGGTTTTTGGAAGCGTTGTCAATGGAACCGCTGGAACAATACCTCCAATGGATTGCAATTTTCAATCGGGAACGCCGGAAAAAACTCTACACCGCCGGTTTTGCGGAAAAGTTGGACGGCTGTGATTCGCTTAATTTTCTCAAAGTTCTTAACGATAATGTTCCCGATTTTGTCAAACGGATTACGCTCATTGACCAGCAGACGTATTTGCCTTGCGATTTGATGACGAAAGTTGACATCGCATCAATGGCTTACGGATTGGAAGTCCGCGCGCCGCTGCTGGATTACCGTATCGCCGAGTTTGCCGCCAAGTTGCCGATGTTCTACAAGTTATCCCCAGCCGCTTGCGGCAGGTTTCGCGGCAAACTCATCTTGCGTGAAGCATTCAAGGACTTACTGCCGCCGGACATTGAAAACCGCCGCAAAATGGGATTCGGTGTACCGCTCGACCATTGGTTCCGCGGTCCGTTGAAAAATTATGTCAAAGAAATTCTGTTAGACCGGCAAACGGTACAGCGGGGAATGTTCCGTCAAGAGTACGTTGAACAACTCTTGACAGAACATTTCGGGAACCGGTTCGACCACGCTTACCGGATTTGGGCATTGCTGATTCTTGAACTCTGGTTCCGGCGTTGGCAAGAACCCGCACTGCTGGCACCAGGGCTGAATAGAGAAGGGGGGAATTGATAATTGATGACGGATAATAGATAATGGGCGGCAACCGTCAGTCATTGGAGTACCTTCAAAAGGATTTTTTAGAAACTCCCGTTAGTAATTAGCAATCAGAATGAAAGATACGCATTTCGGATACGGACCTTGGGAGTACCGGCACATTTGCAAAGGGTGCGGACACGCTGTCCGTGCGCCGAAAAATATGGCTCCGTGCAGCCGGTGCGGCGGCGATTTCGGTCCAAAAACGTCAATGCGGAAACTCTATCTGGAATCGGAAAAACCCTTTGAACTCGTTGATGTTGAATACATTGTTGAACCGACGCTGTGGGAAGCACTGATGAAATTTCTTGGTTTCAGTGTCGAACCGCGGGTCGGTATCCGCAAAGAAAAACGCCGCGGTTCCCGCCGTTGGCGTTGGCAGACGCACACCGAAGTCGAAGAGGAATCCGGCGTTGTCCGGCACGAAGAATTTTTCGACGATGATAACGATGATTAACGATGACTTGCTATGTTGATACCGACGGAGTTAAAACTTTCGCCGATGATGCGGCAGTTCCACGAGGCAAAGAACATTTGTCCCGAAGCGGTGCTGTTGTTCCGAATGGGGGACTTTTACGAAACATTTCAGGAAGATGCAAAAATCGTCGCCCGTGAACTCTCGCTTGCGCTCACCAGCAGGGAAAAGGGACCGGACGCAATGCCGATGGCGGGCTTTCCGCACCATCAACTCGACCAATACTTGGCGAAACTCATCGCTTTGGGTTATAAAGTTGCCGTTTGCGAACAACTGGAAGACCCGAAGAACGTCAAGCAGGGACAAATCGTCAAGCGCGGCATCACCCGGATTGTTACTGCCGGTACTGTTACCGATGAAACGCTGCTCGACCCGAAAACGTTAAATTATCTGGCGGCAGTCGTTAGCGGCGGAACAAGTTCCGCCGATGTGAATACCGGTCTGGCGTGGGTTGAACTTTCTACCGGTGCTTTCTATGCCGCAACGGTACCCTTCGTCAAGTTACCGGAATTACTTGCCCGCATTGCTCCGTCGGAAATTCTATTTAGCGAAAGCGATGCCGCGGTGATGCGTCAAGATAATTGCCAATTATCAACTATCAATTATCAGTTATCGAAGCGTCCCGATTGGGCGTTCGGCTTTCAGACCGCCTGCCGCTTGCTGTTGCAGCAACTTAAAACGCAAACTCTTGAAGGATACGGATTTACACACGGCAAAGATGACGAGCCGGCAATCCGCGCCGCAGGGGCGATTCTCGATTACCTGAATGAAACACAACGCTCAACGTCTGAACAGATTGATTCGATTCAACGGTATCAAACGGGAACGCAATTGGAAATTGATGCCGCAAGCCGCCGTTCTTTGGAAATCACCCGTACTATCCGCGGCGAAAATCGGAGCAGGTCGCTCCTTGCTGTTCTCGATAAATGTATGACTTCCGTCGGTTCGCGTCTTCTGTCGGAATGGGTTGCCGGTCCATTGACGGACATCGGGCAAATCAACGCCCGGCTGGATGCTGTCGAAGAATTTTTTCGCAGCGATTCGATAACGTCGGACATTCGGGAACACCTGCGCAAGATTTACGATTTACAACGGGTTCTGACAAAGGTACTGCAAAACAGGGCGAATCCGAGGGATTTAGCGTCTATCGGCAAAACATTGAAAACGCTGCCGGTCTTTCGGGAGAAATTAAAACACGCCCAAAGTGCAATGATTCAAACGCTGCGGGAGCAAATCAATCCCTGTCAGGAATTGTCAGAGTTGTTGAACAATGCGCTTGCCGATGAAATCCCTTTGCAATTCAAGGACGGCGGGTTTATCCGCAGCGGTTTCAATGCCGAATTGGACGAGTTGCGGAAGTTGCAGCACGGCGGCAAACAGTGGATTGCCCGGTTCCAAGCGGAAGAAATACGCCGCAGCGGTATTCCGAGTTTGAAAGTCGGTTATACTTCGGTCTTCGGTTATTACATTGAAATTACGAACGTTCACAGCGAACAAATTCCCAAAAATTACGTCCGCAAACAGACATTAAAAAATGCGGAGCGGTACATTACGCCGGAGTTAAAGGAGTATGAAGACAGAGTTTTGACTGCGGTTGAACGGGCGGCGGAATTGGAACTTCAATTTTTTTCGGAGTTGCGGCAGCGGGTTTGCGAACGGCGGCAGGAAATTGCGGATACAGCGGCGGCGTTGGCACAACTAGACGTGTTAACAGGACTTGCAGCGTTGGCAAGGGAGCGCAACTATTGCCGGCCGCAACTGACAAACGAACCGGTGCTGAAAATTACCGAAGGCCGGCATCCGGTTTTAGACGCATTGGGTTTGGCTGGAACATTTGTGCCGAACGATACGCTGATGGATCAATCCGGTTTCATTCAACTTATTACCGGTCCGAATATGTCCGGCAAAAGTACGTTCATCCGGCAGACGGCGTTGCTTTGTATAATGGCGCAAATCGGTTCGTTTCTGCCGGCAAGGGAAGCGGTCATCGGCATCTGTGATAGAATCTTTGCCCGTGTCGGTGCCAGCGATGAAATTGCCCGCGGTCAAAGTACGTTTATGGTCGAAATGGTGGAAACGGCAAGGATTCTGAATCAGGCAACACCGCAATCGCTGGTGATTCTTGACGAAATCGGTCGCGGCACTTCGACTTATGACGGTTTGTCGTTAGCGTGGTCGATTGCGGAATATCTGCACGATGTTACCGGCTGCCGGACGCTGTTTGCAACGCACTATCACGAATTGACGGACTTGGCGGATTCGTTGGACGGCGTTTGCAACCTGAACGTGGCGGTACGGGAGAACAGCGGCGAAATAACTTTTTTGCACAAAATTGTTCCGGGAGCGGCGGACAAGAGTTATGGAATTCACGTTGCGAAAATTGCCGGTGTGCCGAAGGAAGTCGTGAACCGGGCGAAGGAAATCTTAACGCAACTGGAAAGCAAAGACACTCCGCTTAACGTATTGAACGAACCGGTTTACAATGAACCGCCGCGGAATGTGCCGAAGCACAAAACGGTGCGCGTCGGCACGATGCAGTTATCGCTGTTCGGTGAGGAGGGCGAATAATGTTTGACTCCGATTTTTTGAAAAAACTGGAATACTTGTCGCTGGTGTCGCGGCGGGTGTTCCGGGGACAATTATTAGCACAAAAACGCACGAAGAAACTCGGAAGCGGCGTTGAGTTTGCCGACCATCGGGACTACGCTTTCGGCGACGACCTGCGGTATCTCGATTGGAATGTTTACGCCCGTCTTGGAAACCGGCTCATCAAACGGTTTGAAGAAGAAGAAGACTTGCATATCTACTTTTTCCTCGATTGTTCCCAAAGTATGTCCGCCGGAAATGCCGACGGTTTAACAAAATTCGATTACGCCCGGCAAATCACGGCGGCGTTGGCGTACATTGCCTTATCCGACCTCGACCGGGTGAGCGTTTTTCCGTTTGCAGATAAGATTTACGACTGCTTTCCGCTGACCCGCGGCAAGCAGCATATATTAAGTTTGCTCCGCTTTCTTGAACCGCTGCAAACAGCCGGTACAACGACCGACTTGTCAGGATGCGTTAAAGAATTTCTGCACCGCAAACAGCACACAGGACTGGCAATTATTGTCAGTGATTTGTTCGCCCCGGCAGGATTTCAAAAGGCGGTTGATACACTGCGGTACCAGAAGTTTGAACCGAACCTGATACAGATTCACGATGCTGCCGAAGCGGTACCGGACATTCTCGGCGACCGGCAATTAACGGACATCGAAACCGGTGCCGTGCGGAACGTTACCATCAGTGAAAGCGTTTTGCGGCAATACCGGCAGAAGTTTGCCGCATTTTTGGACTCGGTGCGCAAATACAGTATCGGCAACGGCAACGGCTGTACGATAACATCGACTTCGGTGCCGTTTGACGAAATGGTTCTCCGTATGATGCGTGAAGCCGGCGGCGTAAAATAATGGGGAGTTTTTAGAGTATCAAGCGGTTACCCGCCAAGGAGCGAGGCGGCATACTGCGGGAACTGGTTCGCTATCGACAGCGTTCTCGTACCGGACTGTACCAAAATCTGCGCTCTGGTCAATCGGGAACTCTCTTCGGCAAAATCGGCGTTGCTGATTTTCGCTTCCGCCGCCGACAATGCTTCCAAAGAATCCTGTAACGACGTTATCGCCGGTTCCAAAGTGCTGCGCTGAATCGCCCCCAGCCGTCCGCGCTGCATTGCGATATTCAAAATCGCTTCCTGAACAATTCGGTCTGCTAACTTCGTGTTCGTTGTCAAATCGGCGTTGTTACCGCTGCGGAGTTGATACAAACGTCCCGATGCCCCGCCGAGCCGTGCCGTGTTCACGCTGCCCAAGCCGACACGAATCTGCTGATTGGAAACAACATCGGGACCAATTTGGAACGTTGCCCCGCCGCCGGTAATGGTGTAGCGTACCGTATCGCCTGCCGTAACTTTGTTGTCCAGCGTCATATCGAGTTTCAGCATCGAACTGTCAACCGAAACCTTGCGACCGTCCGCTTTCATTGTGATACCGTTCAGCGTAGCGAGCATATCTTCACCGTAATCGGTGTCCGTGGTTACACCGGCGGCATTTTTCATTGTCATATTGCCGACAATCGTTCGGACAATGACTTTTTGTGTTGAACCTTCGATTTCCGATTGGAACACAAGGCGGTGTTCATCGGCATCGGCGGCACCGAGCAGATGCGCCCCGCCGCGGTAGCCGGTATCTTGAAGCCCGTTTTTGAGAATGAGGTAATCATCCTGCGTCGTTACGATACCGGTACCGTCTCCGGCAAGTTTTGCGCTGAAATAATCCCGCGTTGCTTCGCTTGTTTCTATCAGGTTTTTAACTTGCTGCGCTGTTGTCCCGTCGTGAATATAGACGTTAATCCTCTTGCTTGCAGGGTCGAAATCGGCGTACATCTCATCCAGGGGATTTTCCAGCGGAATGTATTTGAAGCCCACACCATTGAAATCGGGACCCGCCATCTTCGCATAAATTTCCAAAGACGCATTTTGTCCGTTGACCGCAACAATGTTGCCGTAAGCATTAGCGGCAACAATGTTTTCGCCGTAAGAGTAAAATTCAATCGGGTGATACGTTACGTTATCGCAGTCGTCAACTTCCATCGTCGGCTGCAAAATTCCTTTGCCGTAACCATCGCCGCAATCGACAACGTTCGGAACGCCCGCCGGCCGGACAACGCTTGCGCTGATGCCGCGGGTTTGTTCCGCCGTCAACTGTTTCATAAACGCTTCCAAATCGGCAGCGGTGGTGATACTGTCGCCGTTCCCGTTCGTAGCAAGATGAACAATCATATAACCGTTATCATTATCGGTACTGCCGAGAATATCGGTAACCATATTGACTTCGGTCGTCGTATTACCGGACGAATCAATTCCCTTGCGGAAGTTGTCCTCACGGAAAT
>JAISJZ010000044.1 GCA_031261125.1 Planctomycetaceae bacterium
CATCAAAAAAATTAAATTGCCACAGCGGATCGGAGACAAAAAAAGGTTGAAATAAATTGATTTGGCAATATTATAAACCGTTAAATAATTTCGTCCATTAACCAGGGGTTATTAGAAATAACTTAAAGTTCCGGGCGGTTTTTACCGATAGAAACAGGCGGAGTTTTGTATCGGATACAGGGACGTTTTTACGATGAAAACGATTTTCAAACTTTTTCTTATCGGTTCGCTGCTGCTGCCGTTTGCTGTTACGGGCGGTTGTGCGTCTTGGAAATCCGGCGGTGCAAAAAACGATAGTATTTTTACACTGCCGAAAAAGAAACCGGCAAAACCGAAAAAGCCGAAGAAGGACCCCGGTGTACCGATGACGGTCGGCGAATTTCTGCAAATGGAACGAAACGACGTACTGTAAGTTCCTGTCCGCCGTACCTGTTTGCGGCAGCGGAGTCCCCCGCTTGTCAAACCGCAATTCCGATGTAGAATGAAGACATCGTATTGTTGGTTAAAGTGGTAGGAACCGTATCGGAGAAAACAACGGCAATGACATTGTTGACGAAAGAAGCGAAGCAGGAATTGATTGAACAGTACAAACGTTCGGAAGGCGATACCGGCTCTTCTGAAGTGCAAATCGCCGTTCTGACAAAAAAGATTAACCTCTTGACTGAACATATCCGGGGAAACAAGCGGGACTATTCCAGCCAGCGCGGTTTGATGGCAATGGTCAGCCGCCGCCGCGGACTTCTTGATTACCTTAAAGACCGCGACCCGCAGCGGTATGTCGATATTATCCAAGCACTCGGCATCCGCAAATAGAGCGGTTCGTTTCGTTAATGACGAATTACGAATGACCGCAAGCATAATGTTCTTGCGGTGCGCGTTGTTTTGCGTGTTGTTTGTAGTCCGTGATTTTACCCGTAATTTGTAATTCGTAATTTGTAATCTTATGAAAATCAGAGTAGAAAAGAAAATTGGGCAGGGAACTCTTTGGCTCGAAACCGGTGAACTGGCAAAGCAAGCCGCAGGAAGCATTCTCATCGGATATGACGACACCGTCGTTCTTTGTGCCGCCACGACCGGACCAAGCCGTCCCGGTACCGACTTTCTCCCGTTGACCTGTGATTACCGGGAACGTGCCTGTGCCGCGGGAAAATTCCCCGGCGGCTTCATCAAACGGGAAAGCAAGCCCGGTCTGAAAGAGGTCCTTACCGCCCGATTGATTGACCGTCCGATGCGTCCGTTGTTCCCGAAGGGATTTTTTAACGAGGTACTGGTGCAGTCGCTGGTTTTGGCTGTTGATAAGACGGTTGACCCCGATGTTTTGGCGATGAACGGTTCCGCTGCCGCCGTTGCGGTATCCTGCCTGCCGTTCAACGGTCCGCTCGCTTCCGTTCGGCTCGCTTACGTCAAGAATCAGTTTGTTCCGTTTCCGTCGAACGAACAGTTGGAGTACAGCGAACTTGACCTGATTGTTTCCGGCAACAAGGACAATGTTCTGATGATTGAAGGATTTGCCCGCGAAATGCCGGAAGAATTGATGCTCGAAGCGATTGTAACGGCGCACAAGTACATCCGGGAAATCGTCGATATGCAACTCGATTTGGTGCGGCAGGTCAATCCGGCGAAGATGACATACACCGAACCGCCGTTCGGGAAACTGTACGAAGCACTGAAAGAAAAATACTATCAGGCGTTTTGGGACGCAAAACGTACCGTTGGAAAAATTGAACGGAATACGGCTTGCGGCGAATTGAAAGCGAAAGTCCGTGAAGAATTCTTCCCCGCCAGTCCGAATGCCGCCGCGGAAGAAACAAACGGCTGGACGGCGGACGTGTTTGATATTGCCTGGCACGAATTGGAAGAACGGATTGTCCGCGACCAAATCCTTTCCGGTACCCGTCCTGACGGGCGCGGAACGAGAGAACTCCGTCCGATTGAGTGCCGGGTCAACGTTTTACCCCGCGTTCACGGCAGCGCGATTTTCCAACGCGGCGAAACACAGGCATTGATAACAGTTACGCTGGGAACAGCGCGGGACGAACAGAAAGTTGATGGACTTTTTGACGAATACGCCAAAAAGTTTATGCTGGATTACAATTTTCCGAGTTTTTCAGTAGGCGAGTGTAAGCCGCCGCGGGGACCCGGAAGACGCGAATACGGTCACGGCGCGTTGGCGGAACGCTCTTTGCGGTCAGTCATTCCCGAACCGGACGCGTTCCCTTACACGATTCGGGTGGTGTCGGACATTTTGGAATCGAACGGTTCGAGTTCGCAGGCGACGGTTTGCGGCGGAACGCTCGGATTGATGGCGGCGGGCGTGCCGCTCAAAGCACCGGTTGCCGGTATTTCGGTCGGTTTGGTAAAGGAAACCGATGATAAATGGGTCCTGCTTACCGACATAATGGGCGATGAAGACCATTTCGGCGATATGGATTTCAAAATCGCCGGTACGCCGAAAGGCATCACGGGTATTCAACTTGACTTGAAAATCGACGGCATCAGCGAGGAAATTATCAAGCAGACGCTTGCTCAATCCCGTGAAGCGAGGATTCAGATTCTTCACAAAATGCTTATCGCGATTAACCGCCCGGCAAAAGAGATTTCGGCGTTTGCTCCGCGGCTGTTCAAAACACATATCGACCCGGAAAAAATCGGTTTGCTTATCGGACCGGGCGGTAAAACAATCCGTTCGATTCAGGACCGGACGAGTGCGTTGATTGAAATCGACAACGACGGTACCGTCAGTATTGCCGCTTCGGACGAACACAGCGCACAGTCGGCGTTGGACGAAGTGACGCTGTTGACCGGTGCGGTGGAAATCGGCAAGGTTTATGAAGGCACGGTAACGAGCATTAAGGATTTCGGAGCGTTCATTGAAATCAGTCCGGGACGCGACGGACTTTGCCATATCAGCGAATTGTCGAACGACTACATTGACAACATCCACCATCTCGTCAAGGTCGGCGACCGTTTTCCGGTGAAAGTGGTTGCCGTTGATGAGCAGAACCGGATTAAGTTATCCCGCCGTGCCGTTCTTAAAGACAAAGAACGGGAACACGGTCAGGAAGAAGAGCCGAACGATGTTCAATAGCGTCGTTTCGCCGTTTATAGCAGCGTTATTCAGCCGGTTTCCCTTGGAAACCGGTTTTTCGTTGTGGGGAGTGTCAATTCTTTGTAGATATTTTGCGCAGACAGGAGTTTTTATAACCGCTTGATTTCTTCGATGGGCAATTCGGTCATTTCGGAAATGTCGGCAACCGCTTTTGTGCGCTCAGAAATGTCAATAAAGAACTGCGGAATACACGGAACAACGGAAATGCTACGGAATTTGAAGTCCGTATTTTCCGTTATTCCGTATGTTCCGTAGTTTTTTTCCGGTTTTTTAATCGTTGCTTCCCCAAAAAAACAAGCGGGAAACACTGTTTCCCGCTTTTGTCGGAACGCTTGAATCAACTCGTTGAGTTGGTTATTTCGTCATCCGCCGTCTGGCAACCAGACCGGCACCAACCATTCCAACACCGAAAATCAGCATCGTCGCCGGTTCGGGAGTGGGACTGGGGGTCGGTGCAGTACCGCTTCCTGCCTTGACAGAAACCGTCCAACTTTGACCAAGTGCATTAGACAGTTGGTTGCCACCCTTCCCATTGATAACAAGGGATATGCTGGTATCGCTGCTTGCAATAAGCGCGCTCTCATACGAATTTCCCGTGTAAAAGTAGAACGAATTACTAAGCAGATAACTTCCACCTTCCTCACCAATATTGACAATGTCTTGAGCCGTCTTCCCAAACAGTCTAATGTTCGTCACGCTGCTGATGTAAACATCAGCATCATCATCGAACGAAAAGACAATGTAATTTGGAGATCCATCGGAAATCTCCTTTACATCAACCGTTACAGTGTAGCGGTTATATCCTGCTGTTCCGATCGATTTGAATGCGGAAGACGGACTCCAGTCGGTATTCTCTCCAGATTGCACTAGTGTCGCCGGTCTCAGGACACTATCGTAGGTGTCTAAACCGAAAAAAGTTGGCTCATCGGTGTTCCACCCAATGATGTCGGCACTTGCAACGTTAACCGTTAGCAAGGCAGCCAGACAGACAAACAAACAAACTGACAGTTTTCTCATAACGCTTTCCTTGTGTTAAGGGGGGTTGGCTTCCACGAACCATTCCGGGAAGCAGTGTGTTAATTCTAACAGATTATCGGTAAAGCGGAAGGCGGGGCAAAATTTTTGTGTTAAAACGGTAAAACCGTGTCCAACAGCAAAACCGTACTCCCAATCACCAATACCCATTAGGCAACCTCTTAAATGCAGCAAATTTCGTGCCACATTTTCTCCGCTGCCTAAAAAATATCTTAAAGTGCTGTACGATAAGGACTTACGCTATTTCCGCTGAAGAAGCCGATTTTGCGAAAAAGAGCAAAGTGTATCATTTTGCTGTATCATTTTGCAAAAGTGTGTTATTTCACAGCACTGATGGGTGATTTTGATGGTTGCCCGTGTTATACTGTCAGGAACTTCTAAAAACAACTTTTTGCCGTAAAAAAAAGAAGAAAATAAAGGGTTTTTTCTTTTTTTTGTTTGGAGATTTTTAGAATCTCCCTAATTATTGTCCCTAAATTGGAGGTTCGTTATTATGCTGCGTTCGTTTGTTTTACTTCTCGTTTCGGCGTGTCCGCTGTTTGCGGAGTCCTTTCGTCAGGATACTTTGCTCGAAAAGAACTGGCAATTCACCAAAGGCGATGTCGCCGACGCGGCAAAGCCCGATTTTGACGCTTCCGCTTGGCAAAGCGTTACCGTGCCGCACGATTGGGCGATTTACGGTCCCTTCGATATGAAAGTCGATGAGCAAAACGTTGCCATCGCCGAAAATTTTGAAACCAAACCAACCGTCAAGAGCGGACGCACCGGGGCGTTGCCGTTCGTCGGTATCGGCTGGTACCGCACAACTTTTGACGTTCCCCGATACGAAAAAGGGAAAAAGCGGGTTACGCTGAAATTCGACGGCGCGATGAGCGAACCGAAGGTCTTTGTGAACGGCAAAGAGGCGGGACATTGGGCTTACGGCTACAACACGTTTCACCTCGACGCAACGCCGTTTCTCAACGAGGACGGCAAAGGAAATGTCCTCGCGGTGCGCCTCGAAAACAAAGCCGGTTCGTCCCGCTGGTATCCGGGGGCGGGCTTATACCGGAATGTTCACGTTATTACGACCAACGAGATTCATATTCCGGTCTGGGGAACGTACATCACTACGCCGTTCCTTTCGGAAACCGGCGCGTCGGTGAAACTGCGGGTAACGCTGAAAAATGTTCCCGCGAATGAAATCGTCCGCCTTGAAACCACGATTTTCGACCCGTCGGGCAAACCGGCGGCAACGAAAAACGATATTCGGCAGCAGTATGACGTTCCGCTGGAACAAAACCTGACCGTGCCGAATCCCGCTCTCTGGTCGCCGGAAAGCCCTGTCCGGTATCGTGCCGTAACGAAAGTGTTCGTCAAAGATACGCAAACCGATGAATACACCACGCCGTTCGGGATTCGTGATATAAAATATATTGCCGACAAAGGATTTTTTCTCAACGGCAAGTTGCGGAAATTTCAAGGCGTATGCAATCATCACGATTTAGGACCGCTCGGCACAGCCATCAATACGGCGGCATTGCGGCGGCAGTTGACGCTGCTCAAAGAGATGGGCTGTGATTCGATTCGGACTTCGCACAATATGCCGGCACCGGAGTTGGTTGAACTTTGCGACGAGATGGGATTGATGATGATGGTTGAAAGTTTCGACGAGTGGGCAAGTCCCAAATGCCGCAACGGGTACAACATTTTTTTCAAGGAGTGGGCGGAGAAGGATATGGTCAATATGATTCATCA
>JAISJZ010000051.1 GCA_031261125.1 Planctomycetaceae bacterium
GAGAAGTCCGTCACGCTGGCGATTCTGACGGCAAAGCAGGACAAACAGTATTTACCGCAGGCATTGGCAGCGTTGAAGAGCCAAGACGGCGAATTATTGAAAGCCGGTTTGCTTGCCGTGGAAACGTTCGGCGGCGAAAAGGAAGTACCGGCGTTGCTTGAACAGGCGTTTAGCGGCAACGACAAGGGATTGGCAACACAAATTTTGTCCCGCAAAGGCGGCAAAGAAATCGACGCAGCCCTGGTCGCCGCATTGAAAGCGGAAAAGGACAACGGCCGCTATGAGGCGTTGGCGGATATTTTGAGCCGGCGGTGGAACACTTCGATTCGTCCGATTTTGTTGGAAAAGGCAAAGCAGGCGGATTATCCGAACCGGCTGCGTCTTCTGCAAATTGCCGAAGGAATTTCCGGCAAAGACAATGTCGGTGAATTCGTTGACGTTTGGGAGGCGATAGCCGACCGGGGACAGAAGGACAATGCGGAACAGATTATCTCCCGGCTATGCGGCGGCGACTCGGCACCGGTAACGGCGAAGCGGACAGCGGCGAATGAGTCGGCGATGTGGTCGCTGCTTGCCCGCGTCGGCGATGATAAGTCCTTGGCGGACATCCGCAAAGCCGTGTTTGAGGAAAAGCCCGGCACCGATAAATTTGCTGCGGTCTTCAATGCGCTGCGGAATTATCCCGACGGGCGTGTTGCCGACGATTTATTCAAAGTTGCTCAAAGCGGGGATTTTCCCGAAAATGACCGTGTCAATGCGCTGCGTTCGTTTATTCGGGTCATTTCGCTGCCGAACGACAGAATCCGAATTCCGATTAACGACAAGCAGCAAGTTGAGAAACTTGCGAAGGCGTTTGATTTGGCGGCCCGTGTTGACGAGAAGCGGTACGTCATTGAACGTGTCGGGCAAATCCGCACGGTCGAATCATTAACGTTTGTGTTGAAACACTTTGACGATGCGGAATTGCAGGACAGGGTGATTCGTTCGGTTTTGGATTTAGCGCATCATACCGATTTACGCCGCCGGGACAAGGAAGCGTTCACCGCTGCCCTTGATAAAGTGCTGGCAACGACGAAGCACCAAGACCTGCTTGAACGGGCAAAGCGGTACAAGGATAATTTCTGACCGTTTCCCATCGGAGTTCAAAATTTGCCGGTAAAAGCGGGAGACATCGTTTCCCGCTCGTTGTCGTATAATCTGCTCTTATGTACAAGACATTTTTCTTCCTTACTGTCCTTTGTTCCGCACTGCCGGCGTTTGCCCAAGGTCCGTTCACCGGCGAACAACTCAATCGGGTCGCGTTTCCCATCGGCGGACTCGGTGCCGGAATGTACTGCCTCGAAGGGACGGGTGCCGTTTCGCACGTCTCCGTGAAGAACCAAATGGAGTTCTTCAACGAACCGTGCTGCTATGCGGCCATCTGCGTTCTCGGTGAAACACCGGACAAGAACGTTGCCCGTGTTGTCGAAGGTCCTGTACCGGATTGGAAATACTTCGGCAAATCCGGTGCGGGCAACGGCTCCGGCGGGACAACTTACGGGCTTCCCCGTTTCCGGCAATGTACCTTTGAAGCGAAGTTTCCGTTTGCGTTCATTCGGTTAAAAGACCGGTCCGTTCCGGTTGAGGCGGCACTCACCGGTTGGAGTCCGTTCACGCCGCCGGATGCCGATACGTCAGGTTTGCCCGCCGGAGCCGTCGAATACACCTTTGCCAATCCGACGGACAAGCCGCTCAAATGTATTTTTACGTTTAACAGCCGGAACTTTATCAACGGCAGCGGTTCGATTGGTGCCATTGACGGCGGTTTCGTTCTTTACGACAAACAGGGCAAAGACAAGGAAAAACACGGCGGATTTGCTTTTTTCGTCAAAGAGGAAAAGGATGTAACGGTTGACCACTGCTGGTTCCGCGGCGGCTGGTGGGACCCGTTCACGGCAACGTGGAACAACGCCGAACAGGGACGCATCATCGGCAATCCGCCGGTCGAAAGCAACGCTCCCGGTGCAACACTTGCCGTTCCGTTTGAATTAGCGGCGGGACAAAGCAAGACGATTCAACTGTTAACGGTGTGGTATTGGATTGACGGCAACTTGGTTTCCGGTCATCCCGGCGTTGTTTCCGGCAACTGTTTCGAGAACGGCAAACCGTCGAAAGGTTCCGCCCGCGGGCAACAGGTTGTCAGCGGATACATCGGCAGCGGCTTGGTTAACACGTTTGACCCGAACGGCGACGCTCCGCAAGGAACGCTTGTTTCACCGGAGTTTGTCCTCGATAAAAAGTTCGTTCATCTGTTAGCAGGCGGCGGAAAGAGTTGCAGCGTCGAATTGTTCATTGACGGCAATGCGGTGCGGCAGACGTGGGGGCAAGACACGGAGCAGTTGAATTGGTGTTCGTGGGACGTTGCCGAATTCGCCGGTCAGAAAGCCGTCATTAAAATCATTGACAGCGAAAGTGCAGCGTGGGGACATATTTTATGCGACCACATTATTCAAAGCGATGACGCTGTTGAGGACTTGAAAATTGACCGCGGCAATGAAATCCTGAACGACCCGAAACGGGTTCAGTTAATTGCCGACTTTGAGGGAAATCATTACGGCGGTTGGAAATCCGAAAAGAAACCCGAAACCGAACAAAAACAAACAACGGCGTGCTGTCCCGGCGGGGCGTGCTGCGACCCGAATTTAATGATTTGTTCGACCGGCCC
>JAISJZ010000092.1 GCA_031261125.1 Planctomycetaceae bacterium
TCGTCGCGTCCCGGCAATTATACACCGGACGTTGTTTTGGCGAAAAAAGAATATCCGGTTGCTGCCGGAACAACCGATGTCGAAGTCGATTTCGATTTAACGCTTGACGAACCGCAATATGGTTTCGTCGTTTTGAAAAAGAATCCCTTCCTGACCACGCCGCGTTCCGAGACCCGCATTACCGGTGTTGTTGCGGTGTTCAACCGATATACGCAGCAGGGAAATGAAGAACGCGGAATTGATACGGTTCCGTTTTTCCTTCCGACACGAAGACCGCAGGGAACGAATTACGCCGTCAAGTTTAACCCGCCGCTAAAGAGTTTCGGTGCCGAACAATTGCGCAGCGGCATTTTCCGTCCGGCGTTGGGAGCGTCCAATGCCTGGGTTGCCCCGCTAAAACAAAATACCGCGACCCTCAAAGCGGAATGGAAGGCACCGCAAACGATCAATCGGGTCGTTCTTTGGTTCGACACAGACTTCGATTTTTCGATGGAATCCTTACAGTTTCATCATCCAGAAAGTGTGATCCCGTTCTGTGTTCAGAATTTCAAACTGCTTGATGAACAAGGGAAAGTTGTGTACGAAACAACGGACAACCATCATTCTCGCTGCGAAATCCGATTTGAATCGCCGATAAAAACCTCAAGCCTGACTTTGGAACTAAACGCAACCGACGAAAATATCCCGATTTCCCTGTTTGGAATCCAAGCGTTCGAATAGACCTGTTCGGAAACTTTAATTCAGGGACTTTAGAGAAACGGGTGTTGTCTAATTTTGGTAATGTCCTAGAATTATTGTCTTGCCCAAACTATGAACATAAGTTGTAGTTTCCGAACAATTCTAATGTAAAATTTTTGTATTTGGAATCATTCGTATTTCGGCGTTTTGCGCAAAATTACATATCTTTTGCGGAAAGTTGTACTTGACAGATTTTTGACAACCGGATAGAGTTTTTAGTAATATGATTGTTCTCTATCCTTTCACTTTCTGAATTTTATGTATAAATGGGAACTGGTCGGACTGCTTTGGCTTGCCTACTTTTTTAATCAGGCGGACAGAGCAATATACAACGTTGTACTTCCCCAACTCAAAGCCGAATTGGGCTTGAGCGATATTCAAGCCGGTCTCGTTGCTTCAATCTTTCTTTGGACTTATGCCGTTCTGGTTCCGATTGCCGGTTGGCTCGGCGATGTGTTCCGCAGAAAATCAAGCATCTGGTGGAGTTTGTTGTTTTGGAGTGCCGCAACGATTACATCGGGATTCAGTTCGGGACTCTTGATGCTGATTGTCTTCCGAAGTTTGGCAACCGGAGGCGGCGAATCGTTTTATTATCCGGCGGCAAATTCGTTGATTAGCCAATATCACCACAAAACCCGCGCTTTGGCAATGTCGATTCATCAGACATCGCTTTACGTCGGAATTATCACGAGCGGATTGATTTCCGGTTGGATTGCCGAACATTTCGGTTGGCGGGCGGCGTTTTTCGTTTTCGGCTCATTCGGAGTGTTTCTGGCAGCGTTGATTTTTTGGCGAGTCCGCAATGATACTCCTGAAAACGGTACGAAAATGACCGAAAATACGGAAACGCCGAAAGAGATGAAGGAGACCGTTGCGTTTTCCGATGCCTTACGTTCGATTCTCCGTACACCGTCCGTATGGGCGATTTGGATTGCGTTTGCGACAGCGAATTTCGTCTTTCTCGGTTATTTGACTTGGACACCGACATTTCTAGTGGAAAAATATCATCAATCACTGACCAATGCCGGTTTTTCGTCAATGTTTTACCATCATATTTTTGCGTTCATCGGCGTTCTGCTCGGCGGGAAACTTTCAGACCGGTTCGCCTTGTTCCGCCGCGGTTCCCGCTTGGAAGTACAAATCCTCGGCTTGCTTTTATGCGCTCCGTTTGTATTATTATTAGCGTTGTCCGAAAACGTTATTTGGTGTTACGTCGGCTTGGCTGGATTCGGATTGTTCCGGGGCGTGTACGAATCGAATTTATTCGCATCGCTTTTCGATGTCGTGGAACCGAGATTCCGGGCAACGGCAGTCGGTTTGATGTTGTCGGTCGGCTTCATTTTTAGTGCGTTTTCTCCTATTGTTATGGGATGGTCGAAATCGCAATACGGTATTTCGCAAACCTTCGCAATGCTCGCTCCGCTCTTTTTGATTTCCGTAACAATGCTCCTCCTCGCCCGGTTACGATGGTTGAAACAGGATTATTGTACCGATAAAGGGGAACCCTAAAACAGCAGCCGGGAGCGTAAGCGACCGATTGCCTTACGGTCAGGGCTGCTGTTTTAACTCTTCCGGGTATGTTTTTCACGGTATTCGGTCGGCGTACAACGTTCGATAGTATGAAAGGCGTGGAGCATCGAACGGAAATTACAAAAACCGGACGGCTCGGCAATATTCGAAACGGGGTCAGCGGTTGTTGCCAAAAGACGTTTTGCCCGTCCTAATCGGTAATATTCGATTTCATCGGCAACAGTACGATTCGTTGCCGCACTAAATCGTAATTCCAATGTCCGCCGCGAACAGTCGAGATAACGGACAACATCGTTGACACCGATAGGACGAAGATAATTTTGCCGGATAAATTGTAACGCTTTTGTAACCAACGTATCTTTGACCGCTAAAAAATCGGTCGAAAGACGCGATGTTACCCAAAGCGGATTCATCATAATATCATCGGGACGCTCTGTTTTGCCGTTGATCTGTTCGACGAGTATTTTCGCCGCTTCGAAACCGGCACTGAAAAGATCAATCGCAACACTTGACAGCGGCGGCATTGCTAATTCGCACAGAATTTCATCGTTACCGGCACCGAGAACGGAAATCTCCTGCGGAACCTGAATATCGTATTCTTCGCAGAGTTGCAAAATCTGATGAGCGCGGTCATCGTCGCAGGTGAGCATTCCGACCGGTTTGGGCAGTGATTGAATCCATTTTTTTAATTTCAGCCGTTCGCGTCCAAACGGTAATTCTTCTTCGTCTGCCGGATAAATGGAACAGTTACCGCCTTTTTGTTTCACATATTCGGCAAAGGCATCGGCACGCCGCCGCGACCAGAGCCGATTGGGGAATCCGCAGAACGCAAAATTCCGAAAGCCGTCATTCCAAAGATAATCGGCTCCCATTGCGGCGATGGCTTCAGAATCGCTGCGAATTTCGGTCAATTCGAGGTCTTCTTTAATGTGCAGTAAGTCCGAAGTAACCGGTTCCAGAGCAATCAGCGGAAAGCGGTATTTTTTGAAGGCACGCACCAGCCCCGGCACGGAGAGCCGGGCGACGACACCAAAGTTTTTTTCTTTCCGAAGGTCGGGCAGCGATTGTTCAAAATGCCCTGCCGATGCCGACAATGCAACGGGACCATACATTTGCGACCAGTTTGCGGCACCGCGCAGAAGTTCACGTCCCAATTGACGGGAGGTTTCCAAAAGCAGAAATATCTTCGGTTGAGTGTGCATAGAGTTATTCCGGCACAGATGTTTTTATACTGAAGACACTTGAAAATACCGTTTTGATTTTCGGTGCCAATAAAAAAACGGCAATGAAAATGTCCGATGTCGGCTTAATATCAATGACTTCGTTATCAAGTGTTACTTTACCTTCCATACTTGACATTATACATAACTGGCACTATCAGTTCAATAGACCAAAAAGAGCAAATTCTCACGGAGCGACCAGTTCCGGCTGCTTTGCGAGAAGCCGTTGTCAATGCCGTATGCCATCGGGATTATTTTGAAACCGGCGCACGGGTTACAACGTATTATTAGTTCTCTGAAAAAACGAGGTTTGCTTATCAGAAACGGCGGTAAAACAACCGGTCATTGGACGATGATTCATAACAACGGACAATGAAGATTCGTCTTATAACGGCGTTTCAATCATTTCATTGCCATCTCTTTGCCGCTGTAAGCCGACACAACCGTTCGGCGAA
>JAISJZ010000093.1 GCA_031261125.1 Planctomycetaceae bacterium
CGATATTCAAAATCGCGGAGCGGCTCGCCTTTTTTCATTTCGAGATTATCGTACTCTTTTTTGGCATCGTCGATTTGACGGCAAATGTCTTGAAGATTTTCTGCGGGGCGGTCCGTCGACGTCATAGCGAATCCGTTCGTTAAGAAAAACGCTATTCTATCGAAAATCAACCTTTCACGCAACCGCATTTTCGCCCCCTTTTGGAAAACGCTCCCTCCCGCATTTGTATTTACCGACAACCTTTCAAAAGCAAGTGCCGGTGGTGCAAAAAACATTGCCGACACGATCTCACACGAAGTCGGTCATACTTTGGGTCTTGAACACGATGGGAAGGATTCTGCCGCCTATTATTACGGTGCGGGGGGATGGGCTCCGATTATGGGAGCGGGTTACGATCAGGCTCTGGTGCAGTTTAGCAAAGGGGAATACGACGGTGCAACAAACCTTCAAGACGATTTGAAATTTATTACCACACCCAGCAATACTCTAACGGGAACGAATTATGCCGGGGGGAATTACGATTTTATTCCCTATAAAATTGACGATCACGGCGACACTTTTGACGATGCAACAAGCATTTCCTTGATTAACAGAACGTTTGCGTGGGAAGGGCTTATCGAACAGAATACGGATGTCGATATGTTTGGATTCACGCTGGATTACAATGCCCTGTTGGGTCTCGATATTTTTGCGGGTATCTACGGCGATTACAATTTGGGGCGAATGGCAACAGATGGAGCCACTCTGGACATTTTGGCAAAATTGTACTGGGGAGCGGATGAAACATTGCTTTACACGTTTGACCCGTACAACACGCTCGGCATCACTTTCGATGATCTCTATCTGCAAGCGGGGAGTTATTTTCTTTCGATTGAAGGAACCGGCAAGGAGGGTGTCTATACCGATTACGGCAGTATCGGAAACTATCTCGTTTCAGGAGTGGTGAGTTACTTGCCGTCTGACACACCGGAACCAGCGACATTGCTGATCTTCGGTTTTGGAATCGCCGGTGCAAGCATTGTTGCCCTTCGTCGGCGTAAAAGATAGACATTGTCATCAGTTCCGCCGCCGGGCAAGTCCAAGTTAGCCGTTGACCGCTTGCGGTCAACATTCTAAAACGGCGATGTTCCACCCCCAGAGCCGCCGAAACCGCAGCCGAAACAGTAACACCGGGGAACGTCCGTTCCCGCAATAGTTTCACCATTGAATTCGTTTCATTGCGATTTCCCGGCGCGCCGCCAGCATTCCTTCGGACATCATTTGAACCCGCGTCTTTTCCGGGTTTCCTTTTTTAACCGCAATCAACCGTTCCGTAGTTCTTTATTGACACCGAACGTTCATTTCTGCGGAATAGAGGACTCGAACCTCCACCGAGTTGCCCCGACCAGGCCCTCAACCTGGCGCGTCTGCCAATTCCGCCAATTCCGCAACGAAACAGTGCCCCCATTGTATCCGTTCCCTGATATTCCGTCAAGTCCCGCCGTTCATTCCCTTCCCCCTGTTCCCTGTATTTCTCCCGGCGAAAATAAATTAAGAAAAGACAATACTATCGACAAACAAGGAAAAACCAGTAGAATATACGGGTTGTAGAACATAGCACAAAATTATCGGTACAAAACATAATGGGGTTGAATCTCGTATCGGGTCTGCTTGACTCGGTGAACCGCACGCCGAAACATACCGCAATCATTTGCGGGGAACGGCGTTGTACCTACGCCGAACTCGACCGCTGGACGGCAAAAATCGCCGAAGTTCTTCTCGCCCAAGGACTGCGGAAAGGCGATAACGTAATGCTTCTTGCCCCGAACGTCCCGGAATTCACTGCTGCTTATTACGCCGTCCTCCGCGCCGGCGGTGTCGTTGTCCCCGTCAATACACTGCTCCTGCCGAATGAAATCGCCGATTTGCTCGAACACTCCGATGCCCGGTTTTTCCTCGTCTATCATACCTACGCCGAAAAATGTCTCGCAGCGTTTGAAAAAGTGGAGTCCTGCCAAGCGGTCTTCTTTCTCGGCGCGTCCCGGACGGAACTGCCGAAAAACATTCTCGACCATTATACCGTAGGACCGTTTCACCGCCCGAATAAATTCGTATTGGACGAAATGCTCGACCTCGTGCCGGGAACCGTTGACGTTGTTCAAACATCGCCGGACGATACCGCCGTGATTCTCTACACGTCGGGGACAACGGGCAAATCGAAAGGTGTAGAATTAACGCACTTCAACATTTTTTCCAATGCCCTGTATGCGAAAGAAAAAGCATTGTTTATTGACAAGGATTCGGTAACGGTTGGCGTTTTGCCGCTGTTTCATACATTCGGGCAGACCGCCAGTATGAATACGGCAATAATGGCGGGGGCAACGCTCGTGATGGTTTCGCAGTTTGAACCGAAACGGACATTGGCGGAAATCGAAAAGCACGGCGTAACGAGCATTGCCGCCGTACCGACAATGTTTAACCTGATGAATCAAGTTTTGCGGCGGAACAAGTTTGACGTTTCCTCGCTGCGGACGGCTATCAGCGGCGGGGCATCATTGCCGTTGGCAATTTACGAAGAGTTTGAAAGACACTTCAGTTTCAAAATCATCGAGGGGTACGGACTTTCCGAGACCAGTCCGATTGTCTGCGTTACGCCCGCTTGCGCGGCGGTTAACAAACCGGGGTCGATTGGTCCCGTTTTGTTCGGGACGCAGGTCAACATCTTACGGAACGACGGAACGTTTGCCGATGTCGGCGAAACCGGCGAGTTGGTTGTCCGCGGGCATAACGTGATGAAGAGTTATTACAAAGACCCGTTGGCGACGCAGGCGGCATTTGTGAAGGGCTGGTTCAAGTCCGGCGATGTTGCGAAAAAGGATGCAGACGGCTACTATTACATCGTTGACCGGATGAAGGACGTGATTATCCGCGCCGGGATGAACATTTATCCGCGGGAAGTCGAAGAGGTGCTGCACCATCATCCGGCGGTGAAAGAAGTATCCGTTGTCGGCGTACCGGACGAAACATTAAGCGAAACAGTCGTTGCGTGCGTAGTGTTGAACGACGGTGTTTCGGTATCGGCAGTGGAACTGCAAAAATACTGCCGGGAACATTTGGCAGCGTATAAGTGTCCGAAGACCGTGGTGTTTTCGGAATCTCTGCCGAAAAATTCGACAGGAAAAATCTTGAAACGTGAACTGCGGAAGCAGTTTGACGCTGCGCCGAAAGGCGGTTAAAATATACCGAAATCTATCCCGTTCTGTTTCTGAAATGTCCGAACTCAAACGAATTCTCATTACCGGCGGTGCCGGTTTCCTCGGTTCTCATCTGTGCGAACGGCTGCTTGACCGGGGACACGACGTTATCTGCGCCGATAACTTTTTTACAAGTCAAAAGAGCAACGTCGCTCATCTGTTGGACAAACCGAACTTCGAGTTAATTCGGCACGACATCACCATACCGCTGTTCCTCGAAGTTGATGAAGTTTATAACTTGGCGTGTCCCGCCGCACCGGGGCATTATCAGTACAATCCGATAAAGACGATAAAGACATCGCTTGCCGGTTCGATGAATATGCTCGGTTTGGCAAAGCGGTGCCGGGCAAAAATTCTGCAAGCATCAACGAGCGAAGTTTATGGCGACCCTGAAGTGCATCCGCAGGCGGAATCGTACCGCGGCAGCGTTAATCCGATTGGTCCCCGGTCGTGTTATGACGAAGGCAAACGGGCAGCCGAAACGTTGTTTATGGATTATCACCGGATGCACAAGATGCCGGTTCGCATTGTGCGGATTTTTAACACTTACGGACCGCGGATGCACCCGTTCGACGGACGCGTTGTGTCTAATTTTATCCGGCAGGCGTTGCTCGGAGAAGACATTACGGTTTTCGGCGACGGCAAACAGACCCGCTCGTTTTGCTATCGCGATGATTTGATTGAGGCGATGATTCGGATGATGGAAAACAAAGAGGACTTCATCGGTCCGGTGAACATCGGCAATCCGGGCGAGATCACAATCAGACAGTTAGCGGAGTTGACGATCAAGTTGACGGGAACAAAAAGCAAGTTGGTAAAGAAGCCGCTGCCGGCGGACGACCCGAAACAGCGGCAGCCGGACATTACGCTGGCAAAGAAGAAACTGAAATGGGAGCCGAAGATACCGCTGGCGGAAGGATTACAAAAGACGATTGACTGGTTCCGCGGCATTGACATCGAACAGTACCGTCCGCCGACTCCGCTGTACTAATTCATCGTTATTGCCTGTTTCTCAAAGTCGAACATTGCGACTTTGTTTTCCCGGTGCGACAGAATCCCCATTGACAGCGGTGCTTGTACTTTGACACCAATCGAAATCGGACACATCACCTCTTGCCGCGTCTTGACACATTCAAGCAAGTTTTTCCACAACTTGCCCGTGTCGCCGTTGCCTGCCCAAGGTATTACAATTTCCGGCTTGCTTGCGTCTGCTTTGCCGTTCACCCAAGGAACAATGCGGACACCGTTATACTTAGACGCATCAGAACGTCCCTGAATCGTTCCCCAAAGAATCACGCCGTCTGTACCGCGGATTACCGTGTCTTTGCCGTAGTAGTTAGACAGCGAATTCGTCATCACGACGCTCGGACCGCCTTTGTAATCGGCAATAATGTTGCACTGGTCGGGAACTTCCCGCGGCGGGGACGGATATTGAAACAAACCGCCGCCGCCGAAAACACGAACCGGATAATCCAAACCGAGCAGCGCAAAAACCGGCGTGTAGGTGTGAACGAGCAAATCCGTTGACGGACCGCCGGCATAATCCCAGTACAACCGCCATTGGAAAAACCGGGAAACATCGAAAGGACGGTCTTCGTTCGGAGAGTGCTGCAAAAACCGTTTCCAATCCAAGTCCGCTCCTTCTTTCGCATTCCGGTCAGGAATCGGCATCACTTCGCCCCAATCACCGCGGCGGAAATAACCGCATTCCACCTGCACCGGTTTGCCGATAACGCCTTCTTCGATTAACTTGCGGATTTTCGGGTAATTATCGTCCGCCATATGCTGCGTTCCGACCTGAACAAGTTTGCCTTTTGCTTTTGCCGCCTTTTCAATTTCTTTGGCGACTTCAAACTGTGTCCAATGGACGAGCGGCTTTTCGCAATAGACATCTTTACCGGCGTTAATGGCGTCAATCGCCTGATAAGCGTGATGATGGTCAGGCGAAGCAATACAGACGACATCGACGTTCGTGTCTTGCAGGAGTTCCTCGTGTTTGTCATACATTTTGGAGTTGCCGGTCGCTTTGGACGCAGCAATGAGCCGGGGACGATAGACATCGCAGACCGCGACGGGCTGGGCAATACCGGCTTTCTGAAAGTTGTTGATAATGCCGAGGTGTTCCCCGCAGCGTCCGCCGGTACCGATGAAGCCGACACCGATACGCCCGTTTGCCCCTTTTGCCTCTTGGGCAAAAATCATCGGTGCCGCAACTGTGAGAGCCGACAACTGCGTTGCCGTTTTCAAAAAAGTTCTGCGTTTCATAATCGTTTAGCCGAACCGCTTATTGTCGGCGTAAGAGGGGGGTATGAAAGTAATGACGGGAAATGTAACAAACGGTATGGTACCGTATTCGGCGTTCTTTAACAATCAGGCGGTGCAATACTTGGTGTTCGGGTTATACCCGGCGGATGAAATCGGCAACAGTGAAGAGCGAACGCAGCGGGTATCCTTTCGCGGCAAACGCTTCCGCTCCGCCTTCCTGCCGGTCAATAATCGCAATGACCCCGTCAACGACGGCACCGATTGCCTCGACACGTTCAATCGCCAAAAGCGACGAACCGCCGGTGGTAACGACATCTTCGACAATAATGACGTGGTCGCCGGCAGCAACGGGACCTTCAACGAATTGATTCGTTCCGTGTCCTTTGCTTTCTTTGCGAACCATAAACCCTTTGAGCGGAACGTTCTGAAATGCTGCAACGGTAATGACGGCTGCCGTTATCGGGTCGGCACCGATTGCCATTCCGCCAACAGCATACGGCATTACGCCGTCCCTTTGAAGCAGTTCGAGAAAACCCTCGCCGATTTGCTTCGCACCAACGGAGTCCAGCGTGATTTGCCGGCAGTCAAGATAGAACGTTGCTTTTTTACCGGACGCAAGCGTGAAATCGCCGAATTTTAATGCTTTCTCCTGAATTAAGGATTGAAGAAGAATTCTGTCGTACATTGAAAAAAAGTAGCGAAAGGAATTAACTCGTCTATTTCATATCCGTGTATTCTATTCTAACGGGAACGAAAATGCAATGGTTTGGTACTGATTTTACAAGTATTGCGTAAAACAGGAAAAATAACTATAATCGGAGTTATCTGTAAAGCCCGCAAAATCGGAAAAATCGGAAAATCCGGTAATTCCTCTTGACCGGTTTCAAAAAATTTGGTATTATACGGAGGATAGAATGATTTATCCGTTTCCGCAAAACAGGGAGACCGGACTGGTTCGTGAAGTCCGGTAAATAAGTTCATACTAACATAAGGACGGTTCCGCGATGGCAGTCAAAACGGTTTTCACTACGGGCGAAGCAGCGAAGATTTGCAAAGTTAGTCAGCAAACCATTATCCGGTGTTTCGACAACGGAGCACTCAAAGGATTCCGTGTACCGGGCAGCCGGTTCCGCCGAATTCCGCGGGAACAACTCTTTGCCTTTATGCGGGATAACGGTATCCCGACCGATGCGCTGGAAAGCGGAAAGCGGAAAGTGCTGGTTGTCGATGACGACCGCGACCTTGTGGAATTGATTGTCGATGTTCTCGAACGCGACGGACGGTTTGAAACAAAGTCCGTGAACAACGGCTTTGATGCCGGTATGATGGTCAAAGAGTACCGCCCCGACCTGATTGTCCTCGACGTGATGCTGCCCGACATTAACGGCAAAGAGGTCTGCGTCCGCGTCCGCGGCGACAGTTCACTCGAAGATGTCAAAATCATCTGCATCAGCGGAATGGTGGAAGAAGATAAAATCAGGGAACTGAAACTCGCCGGTGCCGACGATTTCCTGCAAAAGCCGTTTGAAACGGAAACACTTATCGAACGGATGTGCCGGCTGCTGGAAGTCGAATCGTTTGTGTAAGTATTGTTTGTGCAGTACGATGGATAAAATTATTGAAACGCTTGAAAAATATCGGGTCGTTCCGGTTATTTCGCTCGAAGACGCGGCGGCGGCACTGCCGTTGGCGGATGCTCTGTTGGAAGGCGGTCTGCCGTTGGCGGAAATTACGTTCCGTACCGCAGCGGCGGCAGAAGCGATTCGGATTTTAACCGAAAAACGCCCTGAACTTTGTATCGGGGCAGGAACCGTACTGACGGCACAAAACGTTGGCGATGCCGTAAAAGCCGGTGCGGTGTTCGGCGTTGCGCCGGGGTTTAATCCCGAAACGCTGGAAGTTGCCGGGGAACATCACTTGCCGTTTATTCCGGGCGTTTGTACGCCGAGCGAAATCGAGGCGGCGTTGACATATAACGCAGCGGTTCTCAAATTTTTCCCTGCCGGTGCGATGGGCGGCGTTGCAATGCTTAAAGCAATTTCGGCACCGTATTCTCATACGGGAATCCGTTTTATGCCGACCGGCGGAGTCAGCGAATCAAATTTAGCAGAGTATCTTGCACAGCCGGCGGTGCTGGCGTGCGGCGGAACGTGGATTGCTGCAAAGGCGGATATTGCCGAAGGACGGTGGAGCGAAATCAAAGACCGTTGCCGCCGTGTTGCGGAAATCATTAAAGGCGTTTAATTTTGTGATGCTGCCCGTTATTGCTGCCGAATTGTTGCCGAGGGTTTTGAACGCACCGCCGCCAATGTCCGGCTGATGAGAGATTAACAAGACGCTTTGCCGGATTCCCAATCCAGAAGTTTCTGTTTGACATCCAGTCCCGCGGCGTAGCCGGTGAGCGAACCGTCCGCACCGACAACCCGATGGCACGGAATCACCAGCATCACCGGATTCCGGTTGTTCGCTTGTCCGACTGCCCTGACCGCCTTCGGATTACCGATTTGCACCGCAATATCTTTATAACTTCGGGTTTCGCCGAACGGAATCGTTTGCAGCGCGTTCCAAACACTCTTTTGGAATTCGGTGCCTTCCGGCATAAGCGGTAAATCGAACGCCTGCCGTTTTCCGGCAAAGTATTCCTGAAGTTGTTTGCACGCTTTGTCCGTCAGCGGCGAGCGGGATTGCGTGAATTGCGTTTCCACCGGTTGACGGTGCAATTTAAGCCCGGTGATATGCGTTTCGGTTGCTTCGACACATAGCGTCCCGACCGGCATTTCCAAATAAACAGTATGTTTTGTCATAAATTTCTTTTCTGTTTGATTTTTTTCTTTTACGAGGTATAATGCACGGGAGCCTTTAGTGTATTTCAATTTTCCCCCGATTGCAAGGACTTTTTCAATGAGTACATTTTTCCGTGCTGTGCTGATTTCGTTTGTCCTGCCCGCCGTTAACATTAACCGTTATTCCAGCACCGGTACGGACTTCGTTTTGGAATCCGCGCTGACGGTCAATTTGTTATCCACTTTGTCGATGCCCGGTTCGAGAAGAAGAAGTTGTTGAAGCAACTTTCTGTCCCGTTGCGTTGCGACAGTGCCGTTCAGCGTTGCAACCGTTCCTTCCGGCGTACTGCCGATTTTGACATCCAGTTGTTCGGGTACGATGCTCAAATTCAAACGCGGAAGCCGGGTTCGGAACACCGTCTCCCTGTTTGCCACTTCCAGCGGCGAAAAACCGAAGTCCGCCGTTGTTTCAGCCCGAACGGAACGGGTATTGGAATTCAGCCCGGAACGCCCTGCCATTGTTCGGGACGCGGACGTTCTGGACGATGATGTCCGCCGGGATGTTGCCGAACGGGTTGTACTCGTATTCCGGCGGGAAGACGTTGCGCTTGTCCGACCGGAAGCCGAAGTCATATCGTCAACACCGACGAATTGGGCGGTATCCGGGATACCGATGAACGTCTGCGTTGACGTTTGAAATCCCTGAAACTCCGGCAATTCAACCGTTGAACCCAATTCACCGCTGGTCGGTGTACTGCTGCCGCTGCTACCGGTCGAGCCGCTGCCGGAACCGGTCGAACCGCCGCTGCTTTGAGCAAATGAAAGACAGGCAGACAGTAAAACAAATAATACCGTTAAAAATAAGCGTTTCATAACGATTGGTTTCCCGCCGCAAGCAGCGGGGGTTAAAATGCGGTCTTTGAGTCATATCGTCATAAATTCAGTCCGGTCATAACGAAATTTCCGAAAGTTGCGGTTATGCCGGCTGCGAGGTATAATCGGAACGTATGAAAGCATTTTTACTCGTTTCTTACGGTGCGCCGGAATCTTCGGAAGACGTTGTACCGTTCCTCCAAAATTTGTTCCGCGGCAAAAGTGTTCCGCCGTCCCGCATTGCCGAAGTTGCCGAAAAATATCATACGTTCGCCGAACGCACCGGTCATTATAGTCCGCTGAACAACGAATGTCGAGAATTATTACAAACATTCAGCCCCGTACATTCCGTCAGCCCTGCCTATTCCGGTTTGCGGCAGGTCTATTGGGGCAACCTCTTTTGGCATCCGCTGCTGCCGGATGTGTTTGCCGAAATGCACAGGGACGGAATCACCGAAGTTGTGTATTTCGTTTCATCGGCGTTTGATTCCCACACGGCGAACAGGCGGTATGACGAGGCAATCTCCGAAGCCAATCAGCCGTACTTGTTGAAGTTATCGAAGTTTCCGCTGCCGTACCGTTATCCGTTGTTTGTTAAAGCACAGGCAAACGCATTATTGACCGCATCGGCTTGGGCAGCGTTGGATTCCGCGGAACAAGTCCCGCGGCTGACATTGTTTTCGGCGCACAGTATTCCGAACGAAGATACGGCAGCACCCGATTATGTTAAACAACTTCAAGAGTCCTGTACTGCCGTTGCCGATGTGTGCGGCGTTGCTGATTGGGAACTTGTGTTTCAAAGCCGCAGCGGTGCGCCGAACCGCTGGCTCGGTCCCGATATTCGGGACAGAATCCGGGACATTGCCGCCGAAGGAAAATACTCGTCCGTGACCGTTTCGCCTATCGGATTTTTCTTTGAAAATATGGAAACGGTGAATGACCTCGATATTGAAGTTGCCGAACTATGCAAAAAATTAAATATCGGTTACTATCGGGCAAGAACGGTCGGTACATCGCCGGAAATTGCGCAAATGCTGAAA
>JAISJZ010000100.1 GCA_031261125.1 Planctomycetaceae bacterium
CGCTAATTCCTGTTCCCGTTCTTTCCAATCGGGAATCTGTGCGAAGTAGCACTCTTCGACATCGCTGATGTGCAGGAAACCGTTGCGTCCGACCCCGAAGTCGATGAACGCTGCTTGGATACTCGGTTCGACATTGACGACTACGCCTTTGTAGATATTTCCGACAAAATTGTTGTGGGCGGTACGTTCGACGGACAGTTCTTCAAGCAGTCCGTCTTCGACCAGTGCAATGCGGCATTCTTCCGGCTGCTGCACATTGATAAGCATTTCTTGGGGCATCGTGTTGCGTTTTGGTAGTGTTTTCCTTATTGGTTATCCGATACGGTTTATACCGGTTTTCTGTTTTTCGATAACATCGGTTGTCGGCATTATATCATATTCGTTGTGATAATACAGTAGTACCGGAATTCGGGGAAAACTTCTGAACGAAAAGAAAAGAGAGAAAAAACTTTATTTTCTTCTTTTTTTATGGTAAAAGTAGTTTTTAGAAATTTCTATGAATGTTAAAACGGCAACTATATGGAAAATCCCCTTGTATTAACGATTATTGCAACGCTGTTCACTTGGGCGGCAACAGCGTTCGGGGCGGCTGCCGTGTTTGCGTTCCGGGAAATCAGACAGCAAACGATGAACGGTATGCTGGGCTTCGCTTCCGGTATAATGATTGCCGCCAGTTTCTGGTCGCTGCTCAATCCCAGCATCGAATTAAGCAGAGAACTCCACTGGCTTCCGTGGATTCCGCCGCTCATCGGATTTCTTCTCGGCGGCGGCTTCTTGTGGTGCATCGACAAAATCTTGCCGCACCTGCACAGCGAAAATGAACAGCCCGAAGGAATTAAAACGCATTGGCAGCGAAGTTTTCTTCTCGTCTTTGCCATCACATTACACAACATCCCGGAAGGACTCGCTGTCGGTGTGGCGTTCGGTGCCGTCGGTTCCGGCATTGAGTCCGCAAGTATTGCCGCTGCCGTTTCACTGGCAATCGGTATCGGAATTCAAAACATTCCCGAAGGAGCGGCAATTTCGCTGCCGCTGCGGCGCGAGGGATTGTCCCGCGGAAAATGCTTTTGGTACGGACAACTGTCCGGCTTTGTCGAACCGGTTGCCGCCGTCGGCGGCTGTCTGATTGTTTCCTCCGCTCAAGGCATCTTGCCCTTTGCGCTGGCGTTTGCTGCCGGCGCAATGATTTATGTCGTCGTTGAAGAGTTGATTCCGACATCGCAGGAAGACAAACACAGCGACGCGGGTACCGTCGGCGCACTGATCGGCTTTGCCGTGATGATGACGCTTGACGTGGCATTGGGGTAAGTTTATACTTAAACCAATAGGCGGTTTTTACACGGAGAAAAGGGAAATGCGGGAGAATACCGTGAAACGTTTAATTTTATTTGCTTTTGCTTTTGTTTGTTTAGCCGGTTTTTGCGGTGCCGAAACGCAGCGGTTGTTTATCGGTACTTACACCGGCGGCGAAAACGGCAGTAAAGGTGTTTATACCTGTGAATTTGATGCCGAAGCCGGCACGCTGTCCGAACCGGTATTGGCGGCAGAATGTGAAAGTCCGTCGTTCTTGACGGTTCATCCGTTGAAGTTGCAACTGTTCGCCGTCGGAGAAACCGGAAAAAGCGGAAAACTGTATTCCTTCACTTACCGTAAAGCAAACGGACAACTGACACCGGTCGATGAAATTGAAATTCCCGGCAGTTCGGCGTGTCATCTTTGCTTGTGTCAGGAACCGAATGCTTTGGGCGATTCCGTTGTGATTGCCAATTACAGTTCCGGCAACATTGTTTCGTATCCGGTGTTCGAGTCGGGAAAGTTCGGCAAACTTGCGTCGAACATTCCGCATAACGGCAGCGGTCCGCACGCCCGGCAAAAGGAACCGCATCCGCACGGTATCTTTTTCGAGAGCGTTGACGGAAAATCTGTTGCGGTTCCCGATTTGGGAATTGACAAAGTCATATTTTACAACATTGACTTTACAACGGCGAAGTTAGAAAAGCGGTCGGTACGTTCGGTGCTGGAATGTCCGCCCGGCACCGGACCGCGGCATCTGACGTTTTCCAAGGACGGACGGTTTGCTTATGTCAACGGCGAGTTGAGTTCAACGCTTTGCGTGTTTCAACTGCGGGGTACTAAACAGGGCTTGATTCAAACCATTTCGACATTGCCGGAAGGGTTCGACGGTTCTGAAAATGCAACGGCGGAAATCGAATTATCGTCATCGGGAAAGTTCTTGTATGTTTCCAATAGAGGACACGACTCGCTTGCCGTATTTCGGATTGATGAAGCCGGCGGAACATTATCGCCGGTTGAAATTGTTCCGAGCGGCGGCAAACATCCGCGTTTTTTTGCGTTATCGCCGTCGGGGCAGTTTCTGCTGTCGTGCAATATGAACTCGGACAATATCACGGTGTTTCGGGTTGACGGCGGAACCGGCAAATTGTATCCGTCGGGCAGCAGCATCCGCATTGCGAAACCGGTCTGCGTGAAATTCGTCCCGTGAACGCACCTCTCTTGCCGTCCGTTCTGTTTCCGCTTATAATGACGGCGGGTATATGACGTTAGAGAGAAACCAGTTCGATAATGACCGATACAAATTCCGCTGTTCAAACCGTTGAAGATGCTTTTGCCAAGTACCGCTCTTATACGGAGGATGTGCTGCGCTGGGCAGAAGTCGGTCGCTGGGAACTGAACTTCGCCGAAGGAACATTTGATATTGGCGCGGAATTTATTGAGAAATACGGTTACAGTTACGAACAACTTCAACCTATCTCTATTGAAAAATGGACTTCACTGATACACCCGGACGACGTGCCGGACGTGATGCAGAATTTCGCAGCAATGATGTCCGGTCAGTCGGATACGCTGGATACTATCTACCGGATGCGCAAGCCGGACGGCGGATGGCGTTCTTTCCGTACTAAAGGCGGTATTTACAGTTATACTGCCGACCATAAACCCATTCGTATTTCGGGGATATTGCAGGATATAACGGACTCGCAAAAGCAGGAACAGGAACTGATTGACGCAAAGAATAGAGCCGAATATGCGACGAAAACGAAAAGTGAATTCTTGGCGAGGATGTCGCACGAAATCCGAACGCCGATGAACGCAATTTGCGGTATGGTTTACCTTTGCCTGCAAACGGAGTTAACGGACAAACAAAAGGATTATCTGGCGAAAACACAGACGGCAGCAAACAATCTGCTCGGCATCATTAACGATATTCTGGACTTCTCGAAAATTGAAGCGAATAAAATCGAATTGGAGAACATACCGTTTTCCGTCAGGGACGTTATCGCGGAAGTTTTTGATATTACGGCTGTTACCGCAGCGGAACGCGGCTTGGTACAGGATGCAGTGCTTGCCCCGAACATAGGGGAACACCTGCTCGGCGACCCGCTGCGGCTTCGGCAAGTGCTGCTGAACCTGTTAAGTAACGCGGTGAAATTTACGGACAAAGGCGGCATTACGCTTACGGTCGAACCCGCCGATACCGATGAATACGGTAAAGTAATACTGCGATTCACCGTCAAAGATACCGGTATCGGGTTGTCGGAAGAGCAAGTTGATAGAATTTTCGATTCTTTTTCGCAAGCGGATGTTTCAATGACCCGCAAGTACGGCGGTACCGGTTTGGGTCTGGCAATCGTCAAAAAACTGGTTGCCTTAATGGGCGGTGAAATAACAGTTAAGAGCATACTCGGCGAAGGCACGGCGTTCACTTTTACTGTTGTATTTTCCAAGACGGAACAGCGACCGGAGGATGCGTCCGGCATACTGCTGAACAAGCGGCGGATTTTGGTGGTTGACGACGACCCGAACGCCTGCGAAATCGTTGCCGGGTTATTACATTCGTGGAAAATGCTTGCAGATACGGCGTTGTCCGGTTTGGAAGCGTTGAATAAACTGACGGCAGCGGCAAAACGCAACGACCCGTATGACCTTGTGCTTCTTGACTGGCGGATGCCGCGGATGGACGGTATCGAAACGATTCGTGAAATTCACAAGCACACGGATATTAGTCCGCCGCCGCACATTTTGATGATTTCGGCGTATGACAGGAACGATTGTCTGCGGCAAACAGCAGGAATGAATGTGGCGGGCGTGCTGTTAAAACCGGCGGAACCGGCGATGTTAAAGAAGGCGTTGAAACACGCGTTTATGCAGCAGCGGGACATAAAGATTGAGGAAATCAAAACAGACCTGCGGGGAAAGAAAGTGCTGTTAGCGGAAGACAACAAAATCAATCAGATGGTTGCAAAAGAGTTGCTCACACTGCTCGGAATTGAAACAACGGTTGCGAACAACGGACGTGAAGCCGTTGATTTGGTAAAACGCGAACATTTCGATTTGATTTTGATGGATGTTCAGATGCCGGAAATCGACGGGTTGGAAGCGGCGAAGCAAATCCGGGCATTAGCCGGCAAGGGCTTTCCCTCGTCAAGCAACAGCCGTATTCCGATTCTGGCGATGACGGCGAACGCAATGGATACGGACTATCACAAAAGTTTGGAAGCAGGAATGAACGACCACTTAACGAAACCGATAAACCCGGCGAAGTTACGGCTGGCGTTGGAAAAATGGATTGAACGGTAAAGGAAATTCAATGTTCGGTACAAGAGGCAAAATTTATAAATTAGTTCTTCCGACCTTGCAATCGCCCCGCGAATTGGAACGGCTGTCGTTGAACGAATTGAATCATCTTGCCGTTGAAATCCGTGACGAAATCTGCCGGCTGTATGACCACCGTTCCGTTCACTTTGCATCTAATCTCGGTGTCGTTGAACTGTGTATCGCCCTGCATACCGTTTTTGACTTCACTTGGGACCGCCTGATTTGGGACACCGGTCATCAGGTTTATCCGCATAAACTTCTTACCGGACGTTTTGACCGCTTCCACACAACCCGTACCAAAGACGGCTTAACAGGTTTTCCGAACCCGGAGGAAAGCGAATTCGATTTACTGATGACCGGTCACGCCGGTTGCAGCGTCGGCACCGCACTCGGTTTGACCTGCGGCGATGAACTGATTGCCGGTAAAAACAAAAGGCACAGCGTTGCCGTTATCGGCGACGGGGCGTTCAGCAGCGGCGTTGTCTATGAGGCAATGAATCACGCCGGCGGGTTGAAAAAGAATTTGACGGTGGTGCTGAACGACAATAGGATGGCGATTTGTCCCCGCGTCGGCGGTTTGTCGCAGCACCTCGACCGGCTGCGGCTGCACCCGTTGTACAACCGGTTCAAGCAGAAACTTCATACCGTCGTTGACCATACGCCGCTCATCGGTTCGTCTGTTGACTCATTTTTCAAACATCTCAAAGGAGCGGTGAAAGCCGGTTTTCTCGGCGGTATGCTGTTTGAAGAACTCGGTTTCCGGTACATCGGTCCGATTGACGGACACAACATTGCCCGGTTACAGCGGTTTTTGCGGATGGCGCGCAAGTTTGAAGAACCCATTTTGCTGCACGTTATCACCGAAAAGGGACACGGCTATAAACCGGCACAAGACAATCCCACGAAGTACCACGCAGCGGGGTTAAGCGGGGTAACTCCTGCCGCCAAAAGTTTTACCGAACACGTCCGCGATTCGATTTACCGGCTGATGAAGCGGAACGACCGGGTTTGCGTCATCACGGCGGCAATGTGTCAGGGCAATCAACTCGAACCGGTACGGGACGAATTTCCAGAACGCTTTTTCGATGTCGGCATCTGCGAATCACACGCCGTTACGCTTGCCGCCGGTCTTGCTGTTGCAGGAATGTTGCCGATTATCGACATTTACAGCACATTTTTACAGCGTTCTTACGACCAGTTGTTTCAGGAAGCATCGCTGCAAAACTTACCGATGATTTTCGCCATCGACCGCGCCGGTTTAACAGGACCGGACGGACCGACACATCACGGCGTTTTCGATATTGCTTACACGAGACCGTTTCCGAATTTTTCGGTGTTAGCACCGGCAGACGCGCCGGATATTACCGCGATGTTCGACTTTGCGGAGAACGCCGGTCATCCGGTTGCGATTCGGTATCCGAAAGCACCGGCGACGGAGTTTCCGCGGGAAGTTCAGCCGTTGGAATTCGGTAAAGCGGAAACGGTGTTTCCGGGGCGGGAAGGTATCGTTGCGGTCTGCGGTCCCTTTCTGGATTTGGCAAATGAAGCGAAAAAAGCACTGGGTAAAAACTTGGACGGTCTCGGACGTATTGACCTCGGTATTATCAACGCCCGCTTTGCCAAGCCGCTGGATACCGGAACACTGTTAAAACCGCTGCGGCAGGGAAAATTTTTAATTACGGTTGAGGAAGGAATGTTGAGCGGCGGTTTCGGCAGCGCGGTACTGGAAGCGGCAAACGAAGAGGGATTGGATACCCGGAAATTGAAACGGATTGGAATTCCCGACCGGTACGTTGAACACGGCGACCGGCTGGAACTGCTGGATGAATTGGGGTTTAGCGAAAGGGAAATTGTCCGCGCCGCACGGAAGTTTGTGTTCGGATAAATTGATATTGCCTCTCAACAACCTATTTCAGATAGACCGCTCAAAGGGAAAAGTATCGTTAATCCCGGACACCCTTTCAAAGCACAACTGTTGATGAAATAACAAGTGAAACGATTTGTTAATTTTCTGTACTTTTCAGCACCGGTTTTGCCGCTGTTGTTCTGCGCCGCAATGCTGCTGATGAGCAAGGTGTTCGGACCGCTGAACGTTGACGGTCTCGACCGTTCGACGCTTGTTTGGGTAATGAAGTTGCGCAACTTTCAAGCATTGCCGCTGCAAACGCAGAACGAATTGACCGCCAGAAGTGAGGCGGAATTCGGACGTTCAGCAAAACAAAAACCGCTCTTTCAATTTTCCGGCGCGGAAAAGAAAATCTATGCGTATTTCCGCAGCAATGCCTCAACGCAGCCGTCCGTTTTTGAAAACAATCTGATGCTGATGGCACGCATCCGGTACTTTCAATGGATGACCGCTTACGAGACCGGTACGCCGGAAGCCAAAGCGGCATTGATGAGAGAAATTGTCAGGGATATGAAATACTGGCAGGAAATCTATTTAGATTTTCTTTATGCCGCTGATTTGCCTGTACCGACGCTGGCGGAATTAATTCAGGAGTTTGAGAAAATGATTGACGGTTTCAAAAAAGATGCGGCACCGGTTGATGCTGCCCGAATTGATACGTTCAAGTATGAAATGAACAGGGCAATCGCTGCAAACGAAGTACAAGGTGCCGTTCAAAAGGTCTCCGATAAAGTCCGCAGTACCTTTTCGGAAGCGGTGGAGACGCTCTTTCCCGGCAGCGGAAAGAAAAAGCAGCAAGAGAAAAAATAGGGATGTTCTAAAAAAGTGGTCTTGCCGATTTCTTTGAAAGTCGTTAACACATTACAGGATAAGACAGTGTTGACAAGAAGATAGTGAATGTTATACTATCATTTATAGAGTTATTCTAACCCATTCACAGCGGTAGTCAAGTCGATGGATTGCAAGCACTGTCATTCGGTCAATTTTCACAAGAGCGGTTTCACACGCGGCAAACAACGCTACAAATGCAAGGACTGCGGACGTTATTTCGTTGTCGGCGATGACCGTACCACCGACAAAATCATCAACACAAAAGCCCTATGCGTTGTCTTTTATTCCCTTGCCAAAGCGTCCTACGGTATGCTCGGCAAGGTTTTCGACCCCGCGACCGCTCACTGATTTACCGCTGCCCTGATGCCCTGAAAAAAATACCGCGTGAAGCCGGTCTTAACACGCCGGAGCCGGAGATTTCCGAGGATATTCAGGAAATCGAGTTTGATGAAATGTGGCATTTTGTAAAAAAAGATAACAAACTTTGGGTCATTAAAGCGTTTGACCGTCGCAGTCGGCGAACTGTCGGATGGGTTCTCGGCGTTCGTGATAGTGCAACGTTCCGACGGTTGTATAACAAAGTGAAACACCTGAAAGACACGGTGTTTTACACGGCTGACGAAGGTCGTGTCGAAGAGTAAAACAACGGTCGATTTGACGTTACGCCTATCAGTATCAAAAACTATTAGAACAGCCGAAACGTGAAACGAAATAATACATTACAATTTGATTGGACAGACGAGGCGGTGTTATTCAATCCGTTCGGCAGCGGTACGCCGAACGATGATACCGGCGAATTTGCGAACCTTGAAATCACGGATGTCAATTGGTAATGGTAAAGGATCATAGAATGCAAAAGGTTCTCCTTTAACCGCAAAAATTGAAACCAAAGGACGGGGCGTTTCTTTCAGTAACGATTAACCTGTGTCTTCTGCAACCGCAATGACGGCTAAATGCACAACGGCAGTCGGCAACTGCCGTTTAACATCAATTCGGACACCGAAGGGCTGTATCTGAACAAGTGTTGTTTTCGCATCATCGGCATCAAGAACGCAAACCTCAATCTTCGGCATCGCCGTAAATGCCGGACAAAACGGAATATGCAGCGTTGCCGTTAGTTGATTCTCTTGAAACTCCACGAGAAACGTTCCCTCCAGCCGGTCGGTACCGATTTCGGTACGGTGCCGGATAATGTGCTGTTGTGTGTTTGACGGAACGGCAGATGACCGACCGCGGCACAGTTGCCGGGCTGAATGACTTTTTTTTTCGACAAAAAAAATCAAACCGGCAAGCACAATACCAAGAAAAAACAAACCAATTTGCGGCGCAGAAAAGAGCGGCTGCGTCCGCCAAGCGAACCCGCATAATGCAAGAAACGCTGCCGGATACAGTACCAGCCGGGAAAGAATCAGCACATAAATTGACAAGGAATAATTGACAGCGGACAATAAAGTGAACACCCGCTTATTGTCTGTCGTCCGTTATCCTTTGTCAACTATTGTTATGCGCCGCGGAATGATTCTCTTCGTTGTCAGTATTGCTGTTGCGATTATCGCTGCCGGTTCGCTGGCACTGCTGTCGCTGCTGACAACGGAATACGAAGCAACCGTGTTCCGCGGCGATGAGATTCAGGCGGGGCAACTTGTGCAATCCGGTGCGGAACAAATCGCCGTGATGGTCAGCACACCGGAAACACCGCCGGAAATATCTGACGATGCAATCACCAACTCTCTTTCACCGGAAACGCAGCCCGCTTTTTCGACCATCGCAACATCAGCGAGCAGCAATCCGTTGTACGATAATCCGGCAATGTTCCGCGGAGCCGAAGTGTTTCCTGCCGGTACCAGTCGTTCAACCCGCGGGGCGGGACGATTCGCCGTGTTTTCACCCCGAATCGAACAAGACCGGCATAAAGGCATCCGGTTCGGTTTGGTCAACGAATCGTCCCGGCTTCATCTGGGAATGGTTCTGCAATGGGAATACGAATCGCCGGGACAAGGGGCGAAGTCGCTGTTAAAGTTGCCCGGTATGACTCCAACGATGGCGGATGCCATTCTCGACTGGCTTGACGCGGACAAACAAGCCAGACCGTCCGGTGCGGAATTAGATTACTATGAGCAGACCGGCGTTCCGTACCGCCCGCGCAACGATATACCGGTAGCGTTAGAAGAGTTGCTCTTGGTGCGTGATGTGTCCCGTCCGCTGCTGTTCGGCACCGATGAAAGTTTTTCATACGGAGCGAAGATGAACGACTTGCAGCGGTTGCAGGCAGCCCTGAATGAGCAGAACGATTTGCTGTTCCAACCGATAGAAACCGACAACACAGTTGCCGGCTCTGCACCGCCGGAACAAGAGGAATCATTTGCGCCGCCGATGCAAAGTGAACAGTTGCCGTGGTGTTTTCTGTTAACAACGCTGAGTGCAGAAAAACTCGTTGACCCGCACGGTACAGCAAAGATTGACCTAAACGACAGCAATCTGGAATTTTTGGAAGAACAACTTCGGCAATACTTGGACGAGGAGTCCGTTGCATTCATTATTGCCTGGCGGAAGACCAACAAGACGATTACCGACCCGCTGGACTTGCTGGATGCAGCGGTTGCCGGTGCCGAAACGGAGAAAGAATTAAACAGTCCGTTTTCGCTAGGTAATTCGGCGGCAGAAGCAAAATTTTTAACTCTTCTGGATTACGCAACAACGTCATCGTCCGTTGTTTTGACCGGACGAATTAACGTCAACGAGGCACCGCGGGTTGTACTGGAAGCGGTACCGGGGCTGACAGCAGCGATGGTACAGCGGATTTTGGCGCGGCGTACTGCGACCGGTGAAAAGGCACAGGGCAGATTCCGGCATTCGGTTTGGCTGCTATCGGAAAAGATTGTTGACAAGGAGACGATGAAAAAGTTATTGCCGTATTTGACGACGGGCGGCGATGTCTATCGGGCGCAGATTGCCGGTTTCTTTGACGGACAGGGAACGGTGAGCCGGGCAGAGGTGGTGATTGATGCAACGGTGAAGCCGCCGCGGCAGGTGTTTAGTAAGGACTTGACAATGTTCGGCAGCGGCTTTGAATAAAACGAATAGCAACAACAACCCTATTCTACGGCTTTGGCGGAGACGCCCTTCTGGTTTTCCTGAACGGCGTTTAACGTGTAAATCAGATTTTCCACATAAAAGAAGGCGGCGTAGTGGACAATATCGTAATCGTATTTCAAAATGGCGTTTTTGATCTCCGGCAGCGCGGAGTCAATCAAGTTCTTATCGTGAGACAACGCAACGATCCACGCCGCACAAATCGGCTGCATAATTTGATTTTTTTCGTGTCCCCAAGCCGGACAAATACGATTCCAGATTCTCACCTGCTCGCCGGCAAGTTGTCGTGCTTCATCGGTCGTTTTTTGTTCCCTATGGGGAGGCATCATTTTACGCCAGTCCGGGGTGAAGTTTTTTGAGATTTCCGGATTATAATTTTTGTATCCTTCAATACTTTTCACCGCCATCCGGGCGGTGTTTTCCAGCGAATCCTTGAAAATCTGCTTCAATTCCGGGTCGGGTTCGTTGGGATACATAACGTAAAGACCATATTGGCAAGTACTGACAATCCAAGCCGCCCCTGCCGGACTGACTTGATTACAGGCAACAAGATTCTTACGCCGAACGGCTCCGACGGGGTCGTTCGGGTCAAGCAATTTAACAAAAAGGTTGCGCCAACTTGGGTCGTCGGTCAGATCGTCCATAATCCATAAAACAAACAAAATATGAGCGATGGAAAGATAAACCGGCTTCGATAAACTATCGTTGACATATTCTTTCCGGGTTCCGTAGAGAATCCAATCATTCTTTTTAATTGTTTCGACGTGACGGAATAGACGTTCCTGACATTCGGCGCGTTCTTTTTCGTTCGGAATATCGGTCTTCAGGTATCGCCAAAGACCGATGATAAACGGCATCGTCTGATCGGCACTTGAAATAGGATATGTAGTTTTTCCATCAGCACTCACACCGCGGGCAATGAAGCCCGGCGTGTTGCCGACATCTTGAAGTTTGTAGAGACCTTGAATGAGCCGTTTGACTTTTTCCTTGTTCTCAGGCGTTTTGGCGTTTTCGTAACGCATACATTGCGAAATCAGATAGATGCCGCCGAAGTATCCGCCATTTTCGATAGGCGACCACCAACCCAAGGCATTCGGCATACATTTTTCACATTCCTCGGCAGTCGGAATCGAAACCTCGCCATTCGTTCCTACGTAGTCGAACATCGTGTTATCCGAACTGATAAACCGTCCCCAAATGTTCCGATTAACCTGTTCGGCTTTCTCCCTAATCGAATCATCCGCAAAAACGGATGTTGAGAAACCGATAACGGACAACACGATAAAATAACGTAATGTTTTCATTGTTTTCTTTCTGAGTTTTTGTTGGTTGAATTGTTAGGGGTTGACGTTAGTTTTTTTTCTGACGGCGGCACCGGCATCGAAGGAAAAATTTTCCCCTTTTTTGGAAACTTCGAGAGTCAACGGCGTTTGGGCGATTTCCGCAAACTTTGGCTCAACAAGGTGATAACTGTCGTAAGTTTGAAGCCCCTCTCCGATAATCTTGATAGATTTTTCATCTATTTCGATTTTTGAAACGGTTACTTTGTATTTTCCGGCGGCAACGCCGTCGTAACGTCCTTGCGTAGCCGGTTTGATTTTTCCTTGCGAATCGGTTGTTCCGCCGGCAAACCATTTTCCGCTTGCCTCTTCCGGGTGCAATATCACCGAAGCATCGGCGAGCGGTTGACCGTCTTGAAGGAATTCCAACGTAACAGAATAAAGCGGCGGCATCCCCTCCGGGCGCAGTTGACGATGGCAACCCG
>JAISJZ010000183.1 GCA_031261125.1 Planctomycetaceae bacterium
GTGGACTGACTGGGCAACACCTTGAAAGAAACCGAAAGATATGATACAATGGCTGAAATCGCTGTTGACAGAATAAATGCAAACCGACCTCAAAGACAAAATCGCCGTCGTTACCGGCGGAACCCGCGGTATCGGATTGGGTATCGCCGAAGCCCTCGCTCAAAACGGTGCAGCCGTTGCAGTTATTGGAACAAATTCCGAAAAGTTGGCATCCGCTGTCGAGACCGTCAAAAAATACGGTACCGAAGTAGAAGGATACATTTGCAACGTTGCAAAAACCGAAGACGTTGAGAAAACCGTCGAAGCCGTGCTGTCGAGATTCAGCAAAATTGATATTTTGGTGAACAACGCCGGAATCACAAAGGACGTGCCGCTCGGCGCGATGAAAGACGAAGAATGGGACGACGTTCTTGCCGTCAACCTTCGGGGACCGTTCCTGTTCACACGGGCGGTATCGAAAGATATGCGCAAGAAAAAGAGAGGACGCATTATCAACATTTCGAGCATCAGCGGTCTCATCGGCAACAAAGGACAGGCAAATTATTCTGCCTCAAAAGCCGGTTTGATTGGTTTTACACGAACAGTATCGAAAGAGTTGGCAAGCAAAAACATTACGGTTAATGCTGTTGCACCGGGTTTTACGCAAAGCGATATGACAGCGGTACTGCCGCAGGCATACAAGGACGAATTACTGAAACGGATTCCGCTGGGTCGAATCGGTTTGCCCGCCGACATTGCCAACGCGGTACTGTTTTTCGCAAGCGATGAAGCATCGTTTGTTACCGGACAGATATTGACCGTTGACGGCGGTATGATACGGTGATTTAGCCCGCCTGCTTGTCAGAAAGAAACGTTTTTACTGCCGTGCGAGACGGTTTCGTCTTTTGCGGTGTATTCCTAATCCCATTAGCCCTTAACCCCTTACTTCCTAATATGGCTGCCACGCTTGAAAAAGTTGTTAACATCATTGCGAACCAACTCGGCTCGGACGCTTCGACAATTACGCCGGAAACGGACATCCAAAATGACCTCGGAGCCGACTCCCTCGACATTGCTGAAATGCTCATTACCTTCGAGGAAGAGTTCAATATCAGCATCGACGAGTCCGAAGCACTGGAAATCAAAACCGTCGGCGATGTCGTGAAACATATCGACGCAAAAATCAGCGGCTAAACCTATGAACCGCGCTGTTATCACCGGATATGGACTGGTTACTCCGCTCGGTTTCCGTTCAGAGGAGGTCTGGGAGAGTGTTTGCGCCGGCAAGTCCGGCATTGCTTTGTCTTCCGCACCGAACGTTGCGGAATCAAAATCGAAAATCAGCGGCGAATGCAGGGATTTTTCGACCGAAGGTTATATTTCCGTCCGTGATACCAACCGGTTGGAGCGGTTCGTTCAATATGCAATGGTTGCCGCCGTTGATGCGGTGAACCAATCGGGAATTGATTTTGACAAGGAAGACCGCGACCGCTGTGCCGTGATTATTGGTAACGGTATCGGCGGACTCGTTGAATTTGAGTTGCAGCATACCCGCTTACTTGAAAAGGGGTTTTCCAAAGTATCGCCGTTTGCGATACCAAAACAGATGCCTAACTCGGCTGCCAGCAATGTCTCGATTCACTTCGGACTGCTGGGACCGTCTTATGCGATTTCTACGGCTTGTGCCAGTGCAACGAATGCGATGCACGACGCACTGCGGATGATTCGGTACGGCGAAGCGGACATCATTATCGCCGGCGGAAGCGAGGCAGCGGCAACACGCCTCGGACTCGCCGGGTTTGGTGCGATGCACGCCCTTTCGACCCGCAACGGCGAACCGGAAAAAGCGAGCAGACCGTTCGACAAAGACCGCGACGGCTTCGTGGTTGCCGACGGCTGCGGAATTCTGGTTCTCGAATCGTTGGAACACGCTCAAAAGCGGGGTGCCGTCATCTTCGGCGAAATACGGGGAACCGGTTTGACTTCCGACGGAACGCACATCACGCAGCCGGACGAAAACGGAACCGGTGCCGCAAAAGCCATTCTGAAAACGCTTGCCGACGCAAAGGTGAATCCCGAAGAAATCGGTTATATCAACGCTCACGGTACGGGTACGGTACTAGGCGATATTGCAGAAACGCGGGCAGTGAAAACGGCATTCGGCAACCGGGCGTATAAGATTCCGATGTCGAGTACAAAGAGCGAAATCGGACACACGCTCGGCGGAAGCGGAGCGGTGGAAGCAATTTTTTTACTACTGACGATTCGGGACGGAATTATTCCTCCGACGCTCAACTTGGAAACGCCCGGCGATGACTGCGATTTGGATTATGTCCCGAACATTGCCCGTGAAAAGAAAGTTGCCGTTGCGTTGTCGAACAGTTTTGGTTTCGGCGGACACAACGGCTGCGTCATTGTCTCGCGGTTCAACGGATAAATTGACAATCCTTCTGAATTTTCTTTTGTACCGTCGTTTCGTGATGCAAAATGATACACTTTATGCAAAATGATACAGCAAAATACTACACCTATTGCCTTACCGATGTTCTCTTAACATCATTTTCCGAGCCGGCAACATTCAGCCGCTGTTTCATTTGAACCTATAAAATAAGCACTCTCAACGAATTTTCACAGAAAAAATATTCTCTATTGATTCTTTGGCACGGAAAATGCAACTACTTATTACAGACTAAGAAAAGTATCATTCCTAAAAGACACGTTTTTACTCCCTATCAGGTACGTCATACTTCTCTGGTGTTTTCGTGCTGCAAACGGTTTGCAGCACACAACAACGTTGCCGGGCTGCTTTATTTCCGCACAAAGGCAACCAACTGCCTTACCTGATAAGGGGAAGAACAATGAAACGCGCAATGTCTGTCTGTCTGTCTGTCTGTCTGTCTGTCTGTCTGGCGGCTAACGCCAACGCTGATGTATCGTGGTCAACGAATGCTCCCGACGTTGAGGGTTTGACTTGGACAAAGGTCGCTACTATCATTGCTACTCAAACTAGTCCAGGTGTTTATTCCGCCGAAGTTGTGGAAACTGGCGACGGTAATTTCCTAACAGCCGGGTCTGTTACCCTGACAGGTGGCGCGCCGACATTTAATGTTACCGATTGGGACGCATATTTAGATGGCGCAACCAACTATCTTCGGTTTACGCGTGCCAATAGTGTTTCCC
>JAISJZ010000212.1 GCA_031261125.1 Planctomycetaceae bacterium
GATAAGAGCGGTTTCAGAACCAGCGATTGCGGCACTAATTCCGCCGACGGAAATTTTTCGGCAATGTGTTTCGGTAAAGCAGCATACTCATCGTCTTCATCCCAGAGAACCAAACCGCCGCTGTGCAGAACATTGCTGTCTGTTGACCAAGTGCTTAACGGCTGACGCGGACGCTGCCGGATTTTTTCGATGTCCGTTGCCCGTTCCCAAACAATTCTTGTCGGCAAACCGTAATCACCGTGAAACGACGGACGGTCAGAACTGTAAAACGCAACGCAGCCCGCCAGAAAAAAATCCCCGCCGCTGACAATATACGGCAAGGACTGCGGATACCTTGTGTGCCAAAGTACCGTCGCTTTTTCGGCTAATTCCTGCCCCGGAAACTGAAACCGCTGCACCCGCCGCTCCGCATCGCCGTAAATCCGGTAAGTGTGTCCGGCAATGTATCCGGTCATCGTCAGCGCGAACAAACACCATACAAGTGCATCCCGCTTTTTCGATTGATAAACGGGAAACCACGCCAAAAACAACGGACCGGCAAAAACCGCTAACGGATAGTAATCGTTGACTCGTTTCGGTACCGCCCCGATAAAACACGGAACGGCAAACACGAGCCAAGTCAGAACCGTAATACCAAGAAGGTAATTGCGGACTTGCTTTACAGCAACAAGCGGAAAACTGTGTTTCCCGGTGAAACGGAACAGCGGACACAAGAGGACAAAGGCGGATATTAACAATACAGGAGCAAGCACTCCGTCGTGAGTCAAAGAATAAAACCGGTTCGACCAATTCTTTTCCAATCCGTAGTGCTGAACAGGAAAGTCCAATGCCGAAAAATGCGTTGCCCAGACCCACCAAATCATCGGGGCAGCAAGAACCAGTGAAACAACCGCCGTCAAATAAGGACCCCGCTGCAAAAAATGTTTTCGGGTTGACGGATTCAGCAGCATATAAGCGAGGATAACAGCAACAAGAAACACCGTTGTCATTTTTGCATACATTCCCAAGCCGATGATGATGCCCAGTCCGATCCAATCGCGGGTCCGGCTGTATTTAATACAGTAGAATGCCCAAAGAACGGCAAGCGACCAAACCGGAATCAGCACAACATTGTGATTATAGTAGAGCGAATGATAAAAATATCCCCAGTACCCGTAGAATGTTAATGCTCCGAACAGTGCTTCTTTCGGCGGTAAAAATTCTTTGCTCAACTGCCAAACGCCCAATGCAGCGGTGAAAAAGCAAATTTGATTTAACAGGTACGGTGCAATCAGACCGATGCGGTGATACAAAAGTTCCAAAACGATGGAATTGATTGCCGGATGTTTGAACGTGGCAAGGACACCTTCTTTGCCGATGAAGAACATTTCGATTACGTCATATTGATAATTCGGCACAATCAGGTAAGGATAAACCGTCCAGAACACACCGTACAGAACGGCTGTTATCCAAAAGACAAACGCTGCGTGTTTCGATGACATCGGCAAAACCGGCGGTGCGGTGTATTATCTCATTTTCTTCCGGTCAGTGTATAAAAAACAGACGGTTCAAACAAGGGCAATAAATCGGGAGAATTTTATTCCGCTCCGGTATTCTGATATTATTGCCAAAGTATCTCGTCCCGGTGTATAATGCCCTCATTGGTTGTTTATCCTTTTCCTCTAACAACTTTGAATGGACGAGGAATTCCCTGTTTGGAAAAAGGGCATACGGTATGCTGCCCGGTCAGACATTGGTTTGCGGCGTGCAAATAATCAGGATTCTTACGCCGTGAAAATTGCCGGTACCGCCCGCCAATGGCTCGACAGAGGACATCTGTTCGTCGTTGCCGACGGAATGGGTGCGCACGTTGCCGGAGAAGTCGCCAGCCGGCTTGCCGTCGAGACCGTCGTTCAAAGTTATCTGAAACGGACATCCGAAGCACCCGCACAAGCAATCGTCCAGGCGGTTTATGACGCTCACCGTCTTATCAAAGAAAAAAGCCATCGGGAAGATGCGTACCGGGATATGGGAACAACCTGCGATGCGTTCGTAATGACATCAGATGGGTTAGTGATTGCCCACGTCGGCGATTCCCGTGTTTATCGTATCCGCCGGCAAGTGATTGAACAGTTGACGTTCGACCATTCTCTCGTTTGGGAAGTATGTGTGGCAACGAACTTGCCGTTCAATCAGGCACCGTCATACATTCCGAAAAATCAAATTACCCGTTCACTCGGACCGACGGAAAAATTAGTCGTTGACAAGGAAGGACCGTTTCCGATAGAAATCGGCGATACATTTTTGGCGTGCAGCGACGGATTAAGCGGTCCCGTCCGGGACAGAGAAATCGGCGAACTGGTAACGGTATTTCCGCCGGAAATTGCTGCCGAAACACTGGTCAATCTGGCGAACCTGCGCGGCGGTTCCGACAACTGCACCGTGGTTATTGCCCAAGCCGTTCCGTCACCGGAAAACGAAACCGCCGTGGAAAACGAATTGAAAGTCCCTCTGAAAAGTTGGATTGTTCTGGGAGCCGCTCTGTTGATTGCCGTTATTGCTCTTTTCGTTCTGTTCAACAAAAGTTATCTGTTTGCCGGAATTCTTGCAGCAGGAGCGTTCGCCGCTTTCTGCTGTTTTTTTATTTCGGCAAAAAAAAATCTGTTCCGTTCTTTTACGTTTTCTAATGTACCGCCGTCCGGTAAAAGTCCTTATACATCGCAGACGTGTCCGCCGAGTTTTGAATTTGCCGCCGCACTAGCAAAAATTTACCGGGAACTGCTGTTAGCGGCAAAAGAACAAAAGCGGCAAATTCAAGTCAATGAGGCAGAACGGTACGAGCGGGAGGCCATTAGAGGCGCGAAACTGTCCGACACGGCAAAAGCCGTGAGCAATTACGCAATGGCTATCAACGTCCTGATGCGGGAATTGAAAAAGCCGAAAGCAACACCCCACTGACGGCGAGCGGAGTGTTGCTGAAAACATTTTTACTCAAAACCGGGCTAACTCACTGCCGGCTGTTCAAATCCTTTGCGGTGTTCCCGCGATAAATACTTGTTCGCTTCCGCCGCCCCGTCTGCGATGAACTCTTCCTTCACGGGGTCAAACGTTAAATTCTTGCCGACATACCGGGCAATGTTGAGAGCAAAACAAATCTCTGTCGTCCGAATTGCCCACTCCAACGGAGTCGTCGGCTGTTTACCGGAGTAAATGCAGTCAATCCAGTTCTTCGTATGACTCTCCTTTTTGACCGTCGGCAGATTCTTTGCAAGCCAATCACGGACGAAGTTGCCCATTTCCGTACCTGCTCCGTTCAGCCGGCCGCGGTCAACGGCAATCGTTCCCTTGTCGCCGATGAACGTACCGCCGCCCCGTCCGCCTTTGTTCAACTTGTCGTCCAGTACGACTTTAACGCCGTCGGCATAAACATACGTCAGTTTCGGTTTGCCGCAAATCTCGTCGCCGATTTTCTTTTCCTGCGGCTCTTTCCAAATCGGCGGAATGAGTTTTTCTCCTTCGATTAACACTTTAACGGGACCTTCCTCGTCCTTTCCGAGGGCGTTTTGGATTTGGTCGAAGCCGTGCGTTCCCCAGCCGGTAACTTCGCCGCCGGAGTATTGATAAAACGAAATCCAGCCCGGTTTGCCTCGCGGGGTGAACAGTTGTGAATGGAACGGTACGATTTCGCCGGGACCGCACCAGAGTTCCCAATCCAGCGTTTCCGGCAACTTCTCTTCGGGAAAGCCGCCGTAAATCCACGGCGATTCATATCCGCCGGCGATGACTTCGCTGACTTTGCCGATGTGTCCTTCGGCAATGAATTTGCGGACGAGCGTGTTTTCGGGGTTTTCCGACCGCTGGTGCGAACCGGACTGGAAGCAGATATTGTGCTTTTTTTGTGCCTTGCGGTAGAGTACCAAATCCTCAATGGTAAGCGCAATCGGTTTTTCTACATAAAGATGTTTGCCGGCGAGCATTGCGTTGATGCAAATCAGCGACCGCCAATGTTCGGTGGTGGCGGTAACGATGGCATCGACGTTTTTGTTGTCGATGATTTGACGGTAATCGACGACTGCGGCTTCGTCGGACAGTTTATACTTGTGAACGTGGTCTAACGCCCGCTTTTTATAGACATCGCAGACGGCAAGGACTTGGCAGCGGGGGTCGGAGGCGGCACCGTTGAAACGTCCGCTGCCCTGCCGACCGACACCGATACCGGCGAGACCAAGCCGGTCATTAGCACCGGGACGACCGTTTTGAGCGAAAACAGTGCGGGGAATAAATATCGGGACAGAAACACACAGAGCCGACAACTGCGTTGCCGTTTTCAAAAAATCACGCCGGGTTGGTGCAGTACGCATCGCGAAACTCCATCGGGATTAGAAGATATAAAAAAGGAACGGAACGGCATTATAACCGTTTTTGCCAACTAAAACAAGGAGGGACTTTCACTATTGCGTTTTTCGTTTTTCTGTTTTTCTTCCGCCAAAAAAATCTTGCATAACCGGTAAAGTTGTTGTATATTATCACAATTATCTATTTTCTTCGTCTTTTCGATAATACCGCTAACTGTTCAGGAAACTTGCAATGAAAAACACCGCTTTTCTCCTTTCGTTCGCCGTACCGTTTATCTTCACTGCTGTTTTTTCGGCGGACGATGCCGATGCCGGTCTGTTCAAGAAGCAGCCCCGGCGGGAAGTTGGTAAAGCCGTCCCGCTCATTGCAAAAGATTCGCTGGACGGCTGGACGAACAATGCCGGTAAAGCCCCCGGTACCGGCTGGAACGTCGAAAACGGCGTTCTGCACCTCAAAGGCAAAGGCGGCGACCTCATCACGGAAAAACAGTATCAGAACTTTATTCTCGATTTTTCGTGGAAAATCGCCAAAGGCGGGAACAGCGGTATCAAGTATCGGTATAAAAAATTCGATGATAAGGGCTGGCTCGGTCTCGAATTTCAGGTTCTCGACGATTTCAACACGCAGGAAGGAAAAAAGGCAAAAAACAGTACCGCGACATTGTACGACATCCTGCCGGTTGACGGCGAAAAACAGTTGAATCCGAACGACCAACTGAATCACGGGCAGGTCATTGTCCTCGGCAACCGGATTCAGCACTTCCTCAACGGCAAGAAAACGGTTGACGTTATCGTCGGTTCCCCAGAATGGAAAAACGGCATCACCGCCAGTAAATTCAAAGATATTAAGGGTTTCGGCGAAAACCCGCTCGGCTATATTCACGTTCAGGACCACGGCAGCGAAGTTTGGTTTCAGGACATCACCATTCAGGAAATTACCCCGAAAAAAGGGCTGCTCCATAAGAAAGCAGAAGGCGTTTTTCATAACCTTCGTCAGTACAAGGGGTTCAGTCAACGGCGGATTTCATTACAAAAACGAATTATAAGGTAAGTCCTTGTTAATAAAGGGCTTAGGAACTGGTGTATCTGAAACGGGATTTCCGGTACGGCGTAATTCTTGATAAAACAGAGAGTTGCGCCGTTTTTTAGAAAAGTTTCACAATGTTTCCTAACTGTCGTAAATGTTAAAACAGGAAAGAACCCTGTATCTTGTGTTGTTCGGCGGGAATTGCCCCAAGATAAACGGTAAACTTGATGAAATCAATTTATTCGTTAAACTTTCCCGTGCTTGCATTCCTGATTCGGCTGTGACGAGCCGGATTTTCCCGCACTAAGGTTCGTTCCGTGCTTTTTACGCATAATCCGCCCAGTTTCGGAGCGTGAAGAGTTGCGGTTCAACGTGCCGTATTTTTCAATAACGCCGGACTTACGAAACACGACATCCGTTTATCAGCATAAAAAAATTCCTTATTGCAAAAAATAAGGTATAATTCCTCCGTAAGAAGTCAGACAAGAGAGTTGACCGACTGTACTGTTTGAGAAAAGAGGGATGCCTTCACCGCCGTTTGAGGTACGTCTGAGGACGTTCTCCGGTTTTGGGTAACGGGCTTTTTAGGTAAAACGGCTCCTGTTCTTTGCGTTCCGTGTTTTTGAAAAACGGGCTGCGTTAAAACGTGCCTGCAATTCAGGAGTATAGAGAATGTCAAGGAAGCCGCTGATTGGAATCAACACGGATTATCGTGCCGCAAGCAAAGGAGTACCGGCTTTAAGCGTGATTTTTGCCGGATACTTTGATTCCCTTCTCCAGGCGGGCGCGTTGCCTGTTGTAATTCCCCCGTATCCTGACGA